>NZ_JAPZRB010000585.1:0-3261 GCF_027531105.1 Microcystis sp. LE18-22.4A | reverse complement strand
CTGGGAGTGATCGGGGGAAAAATCCCTGGACTTTTTCCCTGAAAATTAGGTAATTGACCCCCTCAAAATCGGTAAAACCCTACACCCCACACCCCACACCCTACACCCTGCCCCCAGGAAAAACTTTTTCAGCAAACCCTATGTAGGGTTTGCTGAAAAAGTAGGGGCGAAGCATTCGGATAGGAAATCTACGGTTTCAGCGATAGGTTATGCCCGAATGCTTCGCCCCTACAAGACCACGATTCTCTGAAAATCTTGCACTTGTTTTGCGAAATAGACCCCTAAAACCCTTACCTCGTCTATATTTCACATTTATTCAGCCAACCCTAATTAATTATCTCCTCGCCAAAAAAATCAGGAGCAGAATTTCTACTCCCGATAACCTATTCACTTTAGACTTGCCAATTTATTGGAAGATACTGGCAACCTTGGCGCTTACGTCCGGTTGAGTTTCAGCGTAGATATTTTGACGAGTGGCGGCGATTTCTGTGTAAGCTTGACGCACTTCCGAGTTAACTGCCACCGTTTTCACATCGTAGATACGGGTAGCCAGTTGGGGATAGAAACCGATAGCGACAATCAAAGCGAGGAAAGAGACAGCGATAAAGATTTCTCTGGGTTTAGCGTCAATATATTCTGATTCATGAGGGAGGACACAGCTAGTACCAAAACAAACTGCCTGTTCGTTACTTTTGTTGGGGAGAATGTTAGTAATATCGCAGGAAGAACCATCTCCGTAGAAAACTTGACGAAGCATGGAGAGTAGATAAATCGGGGTGAGGATTAAACCAACGGAAGCGAGGAAGACAGTCACAACCCGGAAGGTTTGGCTATAAACGTCACTGCTAGTGACACCGATGAATACAGTAATTTCACTGGCAAAACCGCTCATTCCGGGTAACGCTAGGGAAGCCATGGCGCCGGCAGTAAAGAGAGCGAAGACTTTCGGCATCGCTTGGGCAATCCCACCCATCTCGTTTAAAGCTAAGGTATGGGTGCGGTCGTAGGTGACACCAGCAAGGAAGAATAAGACGGCGGCAATTAAACCGTGGGAGAGCATTTGTAACATAGCACCGCTAATACCCACATCGGTGAAGGAAGCAATCCCTAAAAGGACGAATCCCATGTGTGAAACCGAGGAATAAGCGAGACGGCGTTTCATGTTTTGTTGACCGAAGGAAGCGAAAGCACCGTAGATAATATTAACGACACCGAGAATCGCTAGAATCGGGGCAAAGTAGATGTGTGCATCGGGTAGAAGCCCCATATTAAGACGGATTAAACCATAACCACCCATTTTGAGGAGAACACCAGCGAGAATCATCGATACAGGTGCAGAAGCTTCACCGTGAGCATCGGGGAGCCAAGTATGGAGGGGGAAGATGGCGAGTTTGACCCCGAAAGCGATTAATAAACCAGCGTAAAGGACTAATTCTAAAGCGAGGGGATAATCTTTAAATCCTAATTCCGCCATATCAAAGGTCATTGCACCACCACCGTAAAGGGCCATGGCTAGACCGGCAACGAGGATGAAGATAGAAGCGGCGGCGGTGTAGAGTAAGAATTTAGTGGCGGCATAACGACGTTTTTGACCACCCCAGATGGAAACGAGTAGATAAACGGGAATTAACTCGATTTCCCACATTAAAAAGAATAATAATAAGTCTTGGGCGACGAAAACACCAATCTGAGCGGCGTAGAGCAACAGCATCAGGAAGTAGAATAAACGGGGTTTGCGGTCTACTTGCCATGCGGCCAAGATAGAAAGGGTTGTCACCAATCCTGCTAATAAAACTAACGGTGCCGATATACCATCCACCGACACCGCCCAGCTTAAACCGATTTGGGGAACCCAATCGATTTTTTCCACTAATTGTAGGTTGGGGTTGCTTAAATCATATTTTTGTAAAAAGACGTAGCACATTAATATAAAGTCTGCTAGTCCGACTCCAAGAGCGAACCAACGAACAGTTTTTCCTTCTTTGTCGGGGATTACAGGGATCAGGAAGGAGGCAAGCAAGGGGAGCAAAATGATGGCAGTGAGCCAGGGGAAGTTAGCCGTTAGCATGGCAGTAAGAAAAAATACCTATTTCGTTATGTGTTCATTTTATGCGACTTTGTAAAATTTTGTGAATATTTTTTGTCCTACCTTTACCATAGGCTTTTATCTATAATTGGCGCATCATCATCGATTAACCCAAATAAGCTTGTTTGACGCGCTCATCCCTGAGTAAATCCCCGGCTTCTCCTGCGATAGTCAAGCGTCCCGCTGCCAAAACATAGCCGCGATTGGCAGTTTCTAGGGCTAAATTGGCGTTTTGTTCCACTAACAGGATAGTTACTCCCGATTCGTTTAATTGACGGATAATACTGAAGATTTCTCGCACTATCTGCGGCGCTAGTCCTAAACTGGGTTCGTCTAGTAACAATAACTTGGGACGACTCATTAAAGCTCTGGCAATCGCAAGCATCTGCTGTTCCCCACCGCTTAGGGTTCCCGCTAACTGCTCTCGGCGCTCCGATAGTCGGGGAAACAGTTGCAACTGCTCTTCGATATCGCTTTTTACTCCTAGGCGATCGCTTCTCGTATAAGCACCTAACTGCAAATTTGTCAAGACTGTTTGACGCGCTAAGATTCTTCTCCCTTCCGGACTATGGGCAATTCCCCGCTTAACGATTTCATGGGGCGGTAAATGGGTAATATCTTGACCTTGATAAATTATTCGCCCCGTCTTTGCCGTTAAAATCCGAGATATCGTCTTTAGAGTCGTCGTTTTTCCTGCTCCGTTCGCTCCAATCAGGGTGACAATTTCCCCCTTTTCTACCCTTAAGCTAACCTGCTGTAATGCCTTTATTCCGCCATAATTAACCGATAAATCGCTAATTTCTAACATAAACCCAGTCAAATCCCAATAGGATCACTATAGCAGTTACCAGTTATCAGTTATCAGTTATCAGTTATCAGTTACCAGTTATCAGTGATCAGTTATCAGTGATCACTGATCAGATGTGAGTTTTTAGTCAGTCCCGATGAAAAAATTTGGTTCTTCGTTACTTGGTATGGTTCGATAGGGGGGCATAAATCGACTAAATCCTTATCTGGTAAGAGACTTAATTGATTAGTGGGACTTAAACGCCAAATAAAGATCAAATCGAGTATAATCGTTAAAGAGTAAGCACTTTACGTTGAAAGAGCAGCGATGAAAGAGACAACCCCAGCCGCGATGCCCCCATGCTTTGACCGATGGTGTCGGCGGTTTG
>NZ_JAPZRB010000146.1:0-9187 GCF_027531105.1 Microcystis sp. LE18-22.4A | reverse complement strand
CAGAGGTGGTTCTCTCCTCAGACTTTCGCTCCCTTACAGAAGCCTGTTTTCGTATGCCCTACGATACAGTTCAAAACCTCTAAAATAATTGGTTTCTCTGGTACTTGACGCTTAGAGCTTTTACCTATAGGAGCATTCCCCAATAGAACCCCATAACTCTAGTTTTCAAGGTGCGTTCATCGGTTGATGACTGGGTTTTTTAAGCGGTTGCTTACCCGGCCCGCTATTCTTAATATCATACATCACATAAAGTCGCCCTAAAAGGGCGAGGCTTTAAACCCAATTTTTCGGTAAAACCAGTATTGAATACAAGGTTGGGTTGACCCAAGGAAACCCAACAAAGAGTAGCCTTTGGGGTGGTTGGGTTTCGCTTTTTCAAGCGAATTGAGCTATTTTCGCCCCAGTCTTGTTTCGCTCAACCCAACCCACGAGGCTTAGACTCACAGTTTCAATCAATGAGCATGGTGCGTTCCCCAAAATCGATCGGTGGAGCGGTAGAAGTTGCATTAGGGAACGCACCCTACGGCGATGGCGATCGCTCTAACGGCTGAGTTCAGCCGCCACAGAGAATCTTCAACTTCTATCAGATCATCTCTAGGCGGTCGGATGCAACGATTTGTTATGCGGTTGACTGCGAGGTTTGAGTGGAGTCGAAATAATTTGTCTGCTGCTAGTGGATTGTTTTTTACGAAGATCATTGCAAATTGCTTGCAAATCATAGTTAAAGGACTTCGCGTGTTCTTCACGTATTCTGTAAATTTCTTCTAGAACTTCATCTTTCCACATAATTAATCTCCCATTAGTTCATTAGGTGTACAAATCGTTGGCAGATCATATCCTGCTTCTATACTTATTTGTGCTAGTTTCTTTTGTATTTGAGCATTGGCAATATGCTTACAGTTCCAAGTTAAAAGATAGTCAATTCCGTAAAATGTAGCAACTCCAATATGAAGCGCATCATCAGAGGCTTTAGGGGGGGGAGATATAAAGCGTAAATTGCTCTCGGCGTGTGTCCCACCACTTTTGGGTAATCCCCAAGTTTGCCATGAGGATCAAGTTATTGCTGAGTCTGGCTGTTAAGTAACCAACCACGCTAGTTTCAACGTAAACAGTTTCGCTCATTTGAAATGCGCTAGTTAGATCTGTATTTTATCCCAATCTGTGCAAAACTGTCGCTAGGAAGCGATGCGCCCTGCTACGCAGTGCCTTCGGCATCGCACTAACGTTGTTAGACCGTTCCACACCCGATTAGCTTAAACTGTTCAATGACTGAATTACGACTATTCCAGCCTCGATCGCATCAAGTTGCATCCGATAGCCGTAGAGTAAACTCATACCGACCAAAGGTTCTGTTTCGGCTGCGTTAACATCAATATACCGATATTCACCGTCCCAAATAACAAGACCACTGTAAACGTCAAAGATACAGGTACTTCCATCCCCTAATGTTCCCTCTTCACGGCTATACAACCGTAAGTTGAGGCTGTTGATTACTGTCAGAGGTAAGGTCAAAAAGCCTGTGAACCCTGTATCAATAACAGCATCAATTACTTGCCTCTGTTTACTTTCATTGCTTACGACTAACCTAAGCCTTGCCTCGCAGTTTTGATCAACAATTCCGTTCATCATAAAGTTAAAGCAGACGACCTAAGCCAAAGCGGTGAACGCCTTTATGTCCAATTCGGACACGCCAGATTTGAGCATCAGGGTTTCGTTCAAGCAATCGATTAGAAGCAGTTATTGTGTCATTGGCAAGCTCAAAAGCACCTGTTTCGATATCTATGGCTACAATCTTCCCATGATTGCCTTCCTCGACTTGGGGGCGCACCTGAGATTGATAAATCTCATTACCACGTCGAGCGAATTCTTCTTTGCTGTAGCGGAGTTGATTAACTGTCATTGTCCTGACCCCGTTGCCACTTTTGCCCCTCCATTTTAACCTAAACATTGGCAATCTTCGCTAACATTCCCCAACTGGGCCCACAAGAGCGGCATCGCACTTAAACCCACAGTTTCAATCAATGTGCATGGTGAGTTCCCCAAAATCGATCGCTGGATCGGTAGGACTTGCATTAGGGAACGCACCCTACAAGATTGCGCTCTGCTACGCAGTGCCTTTGGCATCGCACTATATTAATCTGTGAAGTCACACAGCAACAGGCAACTTTGAAAATTCACCAATATTTCAGCTAACGGTGAAGTTAGGTTAAGCGAGTTTGCAAGAAAAGAAGTCGAATTATTGAACCGATTTGATTCATTGAAGTCTACTTATTAAATCACCACGTCGAAATGTTGCAGATAGCTGCTGCAAGGAAATCTCTTGTTCTCCATAAAGATCCTGAAGTGCCTGTTTAATATCCTGTAATGAAGCATTAAAGTAACTCTCACCATTTTGATCAATAAGCATTTGGGCTGATTGAAAATTTTGATGACTAATATCTTTCATCTGAACTTTCATATCAGCCAAAAGTTTTTGTCCCATCTGCATTGCAATAAAGCAGGAAGCATAGCGGACAAAATCTGGGTCAGTAGACTCAGGTCTTTTGCGGCGGTTTTCTGCAATTCTGTAAAGCTGAACAGCTATTACGATTTGCGCTCCATTTAATTGATCAGTAAAGATTGTATCATACAGTTTCCCAAAATGTTCACGAGAGAAAAACTTTGCTTGATGAGGTTTTCTTCGCCAAACGGATAATACTGCCTCAGCAGCTACTCCTGAAGTAATATCAGCAGAGCGAGTAGGAGTATTGGAACGTTTAGGCCTGTAGTTAAATCCTAATTGCTCAATATCCTTTTCCAATATTTTCTGGCGCTCATCATTAGCACGTAAATCTTTGAGGTCTACTGGATTTTGGCTATTGGTTGCGTAGGTAATTCTTTGAACTAAACCTTCATTTTCACGAGGCAATTGATAGAGTCTTAAAAGAACAAAAGCTTGGGCATTTTGATGAATTAAATCTGGTTCTCGCAAGGTTTTAAATATGGTCATACACGTTTGACCACCGTTAATGATTTGTAAATTCTCAACACGCACTTTGTAATCGCCATCTTGCAATGCGTTGTATGAGAAACTATCACAAGTCAACGTGACCCCGTTATTATAAAAGTAAAAATTGTTTTTTTCATCGCTAGTTAAAGTATGACGGATACCCTCATTTACGCGATTTCCTTGTAAACCCAAGTAGCGACGAATATTGCGCTCTAATAAACGTTCTCCATGTCGCTCTATAAGTGTGGCAATTTCTGTCACCGAAATTCTACCCAACAGTACTCGGCTAAACTCCATATCTTCCACAATAGCTTTGCCACTTAGCTGCAAAGTATCTTTTACGGGTTTAGAAGCTTGAAGAATTTTGACTAAACGCTCGTGATTAACATATTCCCATGTCACCTGATCTCCAAACTCAGCACGATCAATAGCCTCTTGAGCAGATAAATTCCATTTCAGCCCATTGTTGCAAGCTATTGTCCGAACTTGGGGAATATAGCCATCCCGGATTAGGCTACGAGCTTCTTCCACTTTCACAAGCAGTCGTTGATTAATATGTTCTAGTTTGGCTGCTGGATTAAATAAGTAATTAATTGCGTTTATTAAACTTTTTATACCTTCTTCAGGAAAGTTAGAGTTTCCTTCTAGGTTGTTCTTATATTTTGCCTGAAATAAACTAACTGTAAATTCACCGTCATATTCTTCTGAGATATGTATAGCATCTACTCCAAAGTCACCACCTCCTTCTGTTAAGCAATCAAAAACATCATCTCCATCTAAATCTAAAATGGTTTTAACGCACAGATATACAAAAGCCAAAGACTTAAGCCGGCCTTCATCTGTGATTCGTAGTTCTTCAGAAGCTTTTTGACGAATGTCTTTGCTAACTGATACTAAGCGTTGGTCGATGATGGATATATTAATATTCATGTACTTATTTAACGAACATATTTAAATAGCTTATTTTATTGTGCCTAACTACATATTATACGAAAACTTTCTGCATAACAGTCTCCAGAGTAACGATATGGGTCAACTTTCTGTATGTTACACCGACATACAACATATATACTCATTTGTCAATAGGTAGTAATATTTAATCTGCTTATACTTCGAGTTTTGACCGGAAAATGGGCGATCGATAGTCAAGCGATCGAGAGATGGGGATGACCACGAGCCTAGGGGATCATGCAAGGGTGAACCACTTATCGGCAGGTTTCCAGGCCGCTCCCCAATAACTGATCACTGAAAGAGGGCTAAACTAAAAAGCCGTGCTAAAATCAGCATATCTAGGGTCGCTTGTGTAGGTGATGGATAGGCTATGTTTGAAAGATTTACGGAAAAAGCCATTAAAGTAATCATGCTCGCCCAAGAAGAAGCCCGCCGCCTTGGCCATAACTTCGTGGGAACAGAGCAGATTTTACTAGGACTAATTGGAGAGGGAACGGGAGTTGCCGCCAAAGTCCTCAAGTCCATGGGTGTCAATCTCAAAGATGCGCGCGTGGAGGTGGAGAAAATCATCGGTCGCGGTTCCGGATTCGTAGCCGTGGAAATTCCCTTCACCCCCAGAGCCAAACGAGTTTTAGAACTCTCCCTCGAAGAAGCCCGTCAACTGGGCCATAACTATATTGGCACAGAACACCTCCTTTTAGGACTAATTCGCGAAGGGGAAGGTGTGGCAGCTAGGGTTCTGGAAAATCTCGGCGTGGATCTCTCGAAAGTTCGCACCCAAGTGATCAGAATGTTAGGGGAAACCGCCGAAGTGGCCGCCGGTTCATCTTCCCAAGGTCGCACTAAAACCCCCACTCTTGACGAATTCGGTTCCAATCTCACCCAAATGGCCAGCGAGGGTAAACTCGATCCCGTGGTCGGCCGGCAAAAGGAAATCGAGCGCGTCATCCAAATTCTCGGTCGTCGTACCAAAAATAACCCAGTCCTAATCGGAGAACCGGGGGTAGGTAAAACAGCGATCGCAGAAGGATTGGCCCAACGCATCGCTAACAAGGATATTCCCGACATTCTCGAAGAAAAACGGGTTGTCACCCTCGATATCGGCTTGTTAGTGGCGGGAACCAAATATCGCGGCGAATTTGAGGAACGCCTCAAAAAAATCATGGACGAAATTCGCCAAGCGGGTAACGTCGTCCTTGTTATCGATGAAGTTCATACTCTCATCGGTGCCGGGGCAGCCGAAGGAGCGATCGATGCGGCCAATATTCTCAAACCGGCTTTGGCCCGGGGAGAACTACAATGTATCGGGGCGACGACCTTGGATGAGTACCGCAAACATATCGAACGGGATGCGGCTCTAGAAAGACGTTTTCAACCGGTTATGGTCGGTGAACCCTCCGTAGAAGAAACGATCGAAATTCTCTACGGTCTCCGGGAACGCTACGAACAGCACCACAAACTAAAAATCTTAGATGAGGCCCTGGAAGCGGCGGCGAAATTGTCCGATCGCTACATTAGCGATCGCTTCTTACCGGACAAGGCGATCGATTTAATCGATGAAGCTGGTTCGAGAGTGCGCTTGATTAATTCCCAATTGCCTCCAGCAGCCAAGGAATTAGATAAAGAACTGCGGCAAATTCTCAAACAAAAAGATGACGCGGTGCGCGGTCAAGACTTCGAGAAAGCTGGGGAATTGCGCGATCGGGAAATGGAAATCAAAACCCAGATCCGGAATCTCGCTTCCACCAAAAAAGGCGAAGATGGCAACGATGAACCCTTTGTGGATGCGGAGGAAATCGCTCACATCGTCGCTTCTTGGACTGGGGTTCCCGTCAACAAACTGACCGAAACCGAATCCGAGAAACTGCTGCACATGGAAGATACCCTGCATCAGCGTCTCATCGGTCAAGAGGACGCAGTAAAAGCGGTGTCTCGTGCCATTCGTCGCGCTCGCGTCGGTCTGAAAAATCCCAACCGTCCCATTGCTTCCTTTATCTTCTCCGGTCCAACGGGGGTAGGTAAAACCGAGTTAACTAAAGCTCTGGCCGCTTATTTCTTTGGTTCCGAAGATGCGATGATCCGTCTCGATATGTCGGAATACATGGAACGGCACACGGTTTCTAAGTTAATCGGTTCACCTCCGGGTTATGTTGGTTACAACGAAGGGGGACAATTAACGGAAGCGGTGCGTCGTCGTCCTTATACGGTGGTGCTATTCGACGAAATCGAAAAAGCTCACCCCGATGTCTTCAATATGCTTCTGCAAATCCTTGAAGATGGACGTTTGACCGATGCCAAAGGTCGCACGGTGGACTTTAAAAATACCCTGTTGATCATGACCTCGAACATCGGTTCTAAGGTGATCGAGAAGGGTGGCGGTGGTTTAGGTTTCGAGTTTGCCGATAATCAGGCCGAGGCCCAGTATAATCGCATTCGATCGCTGGTTAATGAGGAATTAAAACAGTATTTCCGCCCTGAATTCCTCAACCGTCTTGATGAGATTATTGTCTTCCGTCAACTGAATAAGGAAGAAGTCAAGGAAATCGCCGAAATCCTGCTCAAGGATGTGTTTAAACGTCTGACAGAACAAAATATTACTTTGTCTGTCACCGATAAGTTTAAAGAACGCTTGATCGAGGAAGGTTATAATCCGGCCTACGGCGCTCGTCCCTTACGTCGTGCGATTATGCGTCTATTGGAAGATGTTCTGGCTGAGGAAATTCTCTCCGGACGGGTTTCTGATGGGGATACGGCCATGGTCGATATCGATGAGGAAGGTAAGGTGAAAGTAATTTCGGGGGAAAGACGCGAGTTAATCGCTCCCGTGATCGAATAAATTCTCACTGGAATTAGTTAAATACAGGGTGGGCTTTTTGCTCACCTTTTCTCGTAAAAATAGGGAAAAAGTGCGATGAAAGTCTGGGTTGTGGGTTGTGTTTTGTTATTTTTGTTGGTGGAATTTTATCAGTGGGCAAAGGGTTTTATTTTACCTTTACCTATCTATATTTTTGCCGGAGCTTTACTATCGATCACTTCTAATTATTCTCAAGATATGAGCAATTTATTTGCTAGAAATGAACAGGTTTATCAAACTGCTAGTTTAAGTGATGTTCCTCCTATTTTGACGGCAGAAACCGCAATTACCAGCCTAGAAGCGGCAGATCAGAAGATAGTAAAAAGCGGGATCGCTGAATCAAGACATGAATACTAAATTGTGCCTCCTATCCACAAGTTACCTTAGTGCTAGGTTTTAAAAATTGCCGAGAGGACAATTGATACTTAAAATCAGCAACGCCCTATAACTTTTCAAACAGCTTCTAAGAATAGATGATCATGAAAACAGTCACAAAATTAGCTCTTATTGCCCTACTCTGGATAACAATAATCAATCCTGCCAACGTACCTCCAGATACCGATGTTAGGCTAAAAATGGCCCATGCCCTGTGGACAGGAACTGAAGAGGTTTCTTTACCCCCAAATTATCGTCCTTCCTCTCGATTAGAGCCTGTTGGTGTTTTAGGAGTAGATGGAAAACGATATGAACATTATGATATGGGACAATCTTTATTAATGTTGCCCGCAGATTGGATTGGCACTCAACTCTCTAAAGTTTTTCCTAGTATTAAGCCTTATTTATTACGAGAATTTGCGGTTAGTTTTCTTGTAGTTATCCCTCTAAATGTATTAGTTGTTCTCTCTTGTTATTGGTTACTTAGACTATTTGATTTTCAGGAGAAAATTGCGGCATCTGCTAGCTTGATTTGGTTGCTAGGTACTACCGTTCTCCACTATGCACAAACTTTTCAACAAAATAATCCAGTCCTACTTTGTGTGATTTTAGGTTATGCTTGTGCTTTAGCTTATATTAAAACTAACAAAGTACCTTATGTTTTTTTGAGTGGATTGGCAATCGGAGCAGCTATTATAATTCGCTCGACAACTATCATTTATGCTCTCACAGTTTTTGGGTTTCTAATTAGCTGTCTAATTTATAAAAATTTCAAGCTGAATCAAATCTTTAAGACAGCCATACTCTGGAACTTCGGCTTATTTCCCTTCTTTTTTATGAGTAGATTATTTAATTACTTACGCTTTGGGGATTTTTGGACAACGGGAACATCCTTACTCATGGAGCAAATCCGCAATGGAGCAATCTTTTCAGGGTTGCCAGAATTGCCCCCTAATTATCCTCTCATACACCCTCCCTACGTTGGTATTCTCGGCGTTCTCTTCTCACCAGCTAAAAGTATATTTATTTACGACCCCTTTCTTTTACCGTGTTTAGTATTGGGGATTATTTTATTTAACAAATTAACACCTTATATACGAATATATTTTATTTCCTCAATTTTCGCACTTGTCTTTCATATTATCTTAACCAGCAAACTGGATTTCTGGCATGGAGATGGTTCTTGGGCTGCTCGTTATCACGTTACCTCAGTTCACCTACTACTTCTTCCCTTAATAGCTTTGCTAATCTTAGAGATGTTATCGGTTAATCGGCTCAAACGATGGTTAATTAGCAGCTTGGTTGTTCTTTCTATTTTGGTTCAATTTGCTTCTCTTGTCTTTGACCCTAGTGTAAATAGTGGTGTGGTCATCTTTGCAGAACCAAAAAGTTTTTTGAGGTTTCGTTTAGCTGAACGTATCGACAGTGTTAGTTGCTTAATTGGTCTTTCTCGATCCCAAAGTTGCTTAACTGAGGAAAAGTACAGTAAGTCTGCTCTCGCTGGTAGAAAGTACAGTAAGTCGGCTCTCGCCAGTAGGGTGTATTTCTGGCCTCTTAAATCCAACAAAGCGCAAGGATTGCTCTGGAAAATTTGGGGATTCCTCTTGATCACAGCTTTGATCAGCACTCTACTTTTCCTGGTGATTGGGTAGTAGTGATGGAGACTTAATATCTTGCTCGTCCCTTACGTCGTGCGATTATGCGTCTGTTGGAAGATGTTCTGGCTGAGGAAATTCTCTCCGGACGGGTTTCTGATGGGGATACGGCCATGGTCGATATCGATGAGGAAGGTAAGGTGAAAGTAATTTCCGGTGAAAGACGTGAGTTAATCGCTCCCGTGATTGAATAAATTCTCACTGGAATTAGTTAAATAGGGTTTGCTGAAAAAGTCATTGAAAAGTACAGGTCTCTTAATCAATGATTTCACTTAGCTACAAGCATAAGCTTTAGTTGTTGATTAATTTTTAAGTTATAACTTATCCTAATCATTGACCGAGAAAAAGTGCTGTTTTTCCATT
>NZ_JAPZRB010000128.1:0-9701 GCF_027531105.1 Microcystis sp. LE18-22.4A | reverse complement strand
GTTGACCCTTTTCCCTGTTTTGCTTCTCGCAAAGCTCGTCAGGATTATTATGGCAAAATTACCTTTTCTTTTATTCAGGAGTTTGAGGCTTTCACATAACAGTACTTGTCTTTGTATTGAAAAATGTGTCCGTCAGTCAGGGGATCAGAAGTTTGAAAAAGCATTCTATTTTTTAAGACAAGCAGAATCTATGAACCAAGAATCTCTCAGCTTTGTCGATGGGAATGTCAAGTTAGCCGATCGCTTTTTAGTTTGTGGATTGGGTAGTCTCGGACAACACTGCGTCAAGTCTTTAAAAGAGTTTGGGGTTAGCGTCGTCGGTATCGAACTAATACAGCCTCCCAGTTGGGAAATTAATGATTTTCCCGATTTATTAGAGGAAATAATTATCGGTGATTGTCGTCAAAAAAACATTTTAGCAAGAGCGGGAATCGATCGCTGTCGGGCTGCTTTAATTGTCACCAGTGATGAGCGAATTAATGCCACCACTGCCCTAATTATTCGGCAATTAAATCCCCTTACCCGCTTAGTGGTGCGTTCTTCTAAAGATAATCTCAATCAGCTACTTAAGGAACGTTTAGGCAATTTTATCGCCTATGAACCCACCCAACTACCCGCCAATGCCTTTGCTTTAGCCACATTAGGCACGGAAACCCTCGGTTTTTTGCATCTCGACGGTCAGAAATTGCGGATTATCCAGAGACAAATTAGCCCCGAAGATGGTTTACTCGATCGCTTTTTAGGTGATTTAAATACCCCCACCCGTCGTCTGTTAGCACACACAGCCCCCGATGAACCTTTAAGGGCTGGATTTTATCAATGGTCCCCCACCACCACTATCGGGGCCGGTGATACCATTACCACCATCGAAACTACCTACCAAAACATCGATGCTGTCCGCCAGAAACCGTCAAATTATCGCCAGAAGTTGCGGTATTTTTGGCAAAAATTGCTCAAAGAAATCCAACAATTCTGGCAATTGAGTTTTCAGCAGCAAATTCACCGGGTGGCTTTCATGTCAGTATTTATCATTATCCTGCTGGTAATTATCGGGACTTTTCTTTTCCATCTCTACGCCCCGAGAGCTTCCTTTATTTCCGCTCTTTCAGGAACGGCGATTCTTTTATTAGGTGGTTATGGCGATGTTTTCGGTGCCTCTAACCCCGAAGATTTAAATGCAGTTCCCTGGTGGATGCAGCTATTTAGTCTCTTTTTAACCTTAGCTGGAACCGCTTTTATCGGGGTTCTCTATGCCATTTTGACAGAAACTTTATTATCATCAAGATTTCAATTTATCCCCAACCGTCCCCCAGTTCCCCAACAGAATCATATCGTTATTGTGGGCTTAGGTCGAGTCGGCAAAGAAGTGGCTAATTTATTACTAGAAATGCAACAGGCAATCGTTGGGGTCAGCTTAAATAGGGATTTTGATGCAACTATCCTGCCAAAAATGCCCCTGATGACGGGAAATATCGAAGAATCTTTAAAAAATGTCAATTTAGATAGGGCTAAAAGTATAGCGATTGTTACTGATGACGAAATCCTCAATTTAGAAGTAGCCCTAACCACCCGCAAACTCAACCCCCAAAGCTACTTAGTCATCCGCACCACCGACGACACCCTTAGTCAACAATTAAGTCAAATTCTGCCCCGCTCTCACATTTTAGGAACCAACACCGTAGCGGCAGAAGCCTTTACGGGAGCGGCTTTCGGAGAAAATATCATCTATCTGTTCCGTTGGGCGCAAAAAACGATTCTGGTGACGGAATACGAGATCGAAGCCGGAGATACTCTCAATGGTAGCTCGATCGGGGATATTGCCTACGGTTATCGAGTTGTGCCGATCCTACACCAACGAGAACGGCAAGCCCCGAAATTAATGCCCGAAGATTATCTCAATTTACGCATCGGCGATCGCATTGTGGTGCTGGCCACCATCAACGGACTGCGACGGGTGGAACAGGGTCGTCGCACTCCCAAAACTTGGCGCGTGCGGGTGGAAAAAGCCTTTAACCGCAATATTGCCGCGGAAGCACCCACCGTAATCAGTCGTTTTTCTAATTGTCCCCTGAAAACCGCCAGCGATCTCATGGAAAATTTGCCAGCGACCCTGGGCGCTCCCCTCTACGAACAGCAGGCGATTCGATTAGTTTCCGAGTTAAAAAAAATTCAAGTTCAAGCATTGGCCATTCCGATTAACCCGAAATCGGGGTAAATGATAGTTATCCTTTTTGTCAAACTAGAAGGCTCTCTTGGTCTTTTTTTATGCAGTTAAAGTGACAGTAGCCTTGGCAGTTTGTCCGGAATCAGAAGTGGCAGTAATAGTAATTGTATCCCCAGCATTTCCTTGTGGGGGTGCAGTGTAGGTAAATTTGGCATCAGTGGTATTTTTATCAATTTTACCGCTTTCTGGCGGTGAGATTGTGATGGTGTAGTTACCAACGGGATTAATGCTAAATTCTTTCTCCCCGTTTAATGCTAAACTTGCGATAGGCGGAGCGATCAAAATCGTTGGAGGTAGTCCCTGTCCAGTGGAACTAGCCTCTACAGTTACTTTTTTCTCCACTTGATTAATTAAATCGGGAATAAGACGTTCGCTAAATCCAGCCACAAAAGCCATTGTCAAAAGTCCATATAAATAGGTGTCATTCCCCTTATTTCCATTGTCAGTCCGAATTTGTAAGGGAGAAATGCTAGAGTTAAGAATTAGCAGAATAAAGAAAGCGAAACTTCCCCCTAAAATGGGTTTGGTTAAACCAATTGACAATGGCAAGAAGTCATCGTCATATTTTTGATTTTTGGGATTATCAAAGTCTTGCAAACGAGTTAGAAGACTAACTGCTCCCCCTAAAGTCCCTGTCATCAATATCAATATCAAGAGTCTAAAATTTCCATCTTTGTCCTCAGTATTTTGGTTACTA
Organism: Microcystis sp. LE18-22.4A; assembly: GCF_027531105.1. Classification (NCBI taxonomy): domain Bacteria; kingdom Bacillati; phylum Cyanobacteriota; class Cyanophyceae; order Chroococcales; family Microcystaceae; genus Microcystis; species Microcystis sp. LE18-22.4A. Next base: position 6,780 of record NZ_JAPZRB010000128.1, on the reverse strand, counting down.
GAATTTGAGATTGGAGGTAAGGGCATAAGCAAATCCTTCACTGGAGGGGAGTTCATAATACCCCAATTCAAAGGGAGAGCTAACACTAATCCAATTAAAACTTTTGTAGGTATTTTGATAGAATGGAAAAGATTATCTCTGAAGTCGGCTAGACCATTCCAAAAACCCATCTGGGTTTTTCTTAATCCTGTTTCGGCAGCATAGCGTAATTTTTGTGCCAAAATAATATTAGGTTGACCTGTTAAAGATTTAATCGCAATTTCTCCAGCATCTACCACCGACTTTACTTGCATGATATCCCAAGCTTTGGAACTGTTGATGAGTTCCACCTGCGCTATCCCTAGTATTATAATTAATTTGGCTAATTCTCCCTGTACTTCCCGGTCTAATTCTGGAGGGAATCCCGCTACTTGTTCTTTAGTTTTTCCCAGCAAAGTATCAATTCTTTGATTTAGTTTAATCACCTCATCTCTAGCTTTAATTTCATTGATTAAATCGTCTAAAGTTTGAAATAAAACACTTGCTTCTTGTAGTTGTGCAAAATTATCTTTAAATTCCTTGACTAACTTTTCAAAGGGTTCATCTACTTCAGGAATTGAACTATATTTGTCTAAGTTATCCTTCAGTTCAGCAATCAAAGACTCATTTTTCTGTTGTAATTCCACAGTCGTGGAAAATTTAACCAAAGTATCTTTAATTTTTGTTTGCCAAGCAGTTAGTTTTTCCTTGAGTTTTGGCAAGTTTGGAACGTTAGCATTAGCATCGAATAGAGTCGTAATTGTTGTAACTAAACTATCAGTTTCTTGGCTGAAAGTATCAAGAGGAGTTTCTGAACTTTTGCCCGTAGATAAAAGGTTGATTGTCTCCACAAGCTGATCTGTATGAGCTATTATTTGTTTTTCTAATTCTTCTCTGCTAGGTAAAGGGTCTGAAAAAGTTAATTCACCTAGTTTTTGAATAAGTTCATCTCTTAAATTATTAGTCTCTTGAGTGATTGTTTTGGCTTCTGTTTGGTAACTAGCAAGGGTAGCTGATTTATCCTGACTAAATTTATTTTGGGTTTCCAGAATAAATTGATTAATTTTTTGTTCGATAGCAGGATTTGGATTAATCATGATTATCTTCTCCTAAAAAAAAGGCGAAAATGGGCTAAAATTCGGTTAGCTTCCAGATGCTACAATAGTTATCATTGATTTTCTGCAATTATTAATAAATCTTGATAAATTTTTATTTTTTTAACTCAATTCAGTCTGCCGTAGGGACATAACATCGTTATCTCCTCAACATCGTTATCTCCTCAATGACCGCAGCCGCATCTTAGCACTCAGGCCCTAAGAGTGCTAAATTAACTAAAGGAGTCTTATCACAACAGCGATACCATGTCCAAAATCATTGCCTTCAAAGATGAATCCCGTCGCGCCCTAGAAAGAGGTGTCAACGCCTTGGCCGATGCGGTAAAAATCACCCTCGGTCCGAAAGGACGCAATGTCTTGTTAGAAAAGAAATACGGCGCCCCCCAGATCGTTAATGACGGCATCACCGTCGCCAAAGAAATCGAATTGTCCGATCCCCTCGAAAACACCGGGGCGAGATTAATTCAGGAAGTAGCGGCAAAAACCAAAGATTTAGCGGGAGATGGCACCACTACCGCCACCATCATCGCCCAGGCTTTAATTAAAGAAGGTCTGAAAAACGTTACCGCCGGGGCCAATCCCGTCGCCTTAAGACGCGGACTAGACAAAACCATCGCCTATCTGGTGGAAGAAATCGCCGCCGTCGCTAAACCGATCGCTGGAGATGCGATCGCTCAAGTGGCCACCGTTTCTTCCGGCAACGATGAAGAAGTGGGACAAATGATCGCCACCGCCATGGAAAAAGTCACCACCGATGGCGTAATCACCGTGGAAGAATCGAAATCCTTAACCACCGAATTAGAAGTAGTAGAAGGGATGCAGATCGATCGCGGTTATATCTCTCCCTATTTCATCACCGATCAGGAAAGACAGATCGTCGAGTACGACAACCCCCTGATCCTGATTACCGATAAAAAAATCAGTGCGATCGCTGAATTAGTCCCCGTCCTCGAAGCCGTTGCCCGTCAAGGTCGTCCCCTATTAATTATCGCCGAAGATGTGGACGGCGAAGCTTTAGCCACTCTAGTGGTCAACAAGGCCCGGGGTGTCTTAAATGTCGTCGCTATCAAAGCCCCCAGTTTTGGGGAACGTCGCAAGGCGGTTTTACAAGATATCGCCATCCTCACCGGCGGTCGTCTGATTTCCGAAGAAGTGGGCTTAAGTCTTGACACGGTTAGCCTCGATCTGCTAGGGCAAGCGGCAAAAATCACCCTAGAAAAAGACAATACAATTATTGTCGCCTCTGGGGACAGCCGCAATAAGGCCGATGTGCAGAAACGTCTCGCCCAACTGAAAAAACAGTTAGAAGAAACCGATTCCGAATTCGATCAGGAAAAATTACAGGAACGCATCGCTAAATTAGCTGGCGGTGTGGCCGTCATTAAGGTCGGGGCAGCCACAGAAACCGAACTCAAGGATCGCAAACTCCGCATCGAAGATGCCCTCAATGCCACCAAAGCCGCCGTGGAAGAAGGTATCGTCCCGGGCGGTGGTACAACCTTGATTCATCTGGCTTCTAAGGTGAAGGCTTTCAAAGCTTCTTTGACTAACGATGAGGAAAAAGTCGCCGCCGATATCGTCGCTAAAGCCCTAGAAGCCCCCCTGCGTCAGTTAGCTAATAACGCCGGTGTGGAAGGGGATGTGATCGTGGAAGGTGTGCGCGAAACCGCTTTTAGCGTCGGTTACAATGTCCTCACCGGCAAGTACGAAGACTTAATCGCCGCCGGAATTATCGATCCGGCTAAAGTGGTACGGTCAGCCGTTCAAAACGCCGCTTCTATCGCCGGTATGGTCCTAACTACGGAAGCCCTCGTGGTCGAAAAACCCGTTAAAGAAGCCGCAGCCCCTGATATGGGCGGCATGGGCGGCATGGGTGGCATGGGCGGCATGGGTGGCATGGGTGGCATGGGCATGATGTAATTCCTAATGCCGTCTGGCCCCTGAAAATAATCTCATGCAATTGAGCCAATCTGTCCCTTTTCTCGTTATCGTCGGCATTAGGGGCAGGTTTTTTTTCCTGGGGAAAAACTTTTTCAGCAGAACCTGCTTAATCTATCCTTTGCATTAGTCCAGACACTACACTAGAAAAGAAGGATTATTCCCAGAAATCATGACACTGCTGACGGTTCGATCGCTCAAAAAAGACTTCGGTATCAAGGAAATTCTCAAAGATGCCAGTTTTAGCCTCGATGATCGCGATAAAGTCGGCCTGATCGGTACGAATGGATCGGGAAAATCGACCCTATTGAAAATGATCGCCGGATTAGAAGCGATCGATGGTGGCGAAATTCAAATCAATTCGGGGATGAAAATCGTCTATTTACCCCAGCAACCCGATCTAGACAATGATAAAACGGTTTTAGAGCAGGTTTTCGCCGATAGTGGCGAGAGCATGACTTTAATCAAGGAATACGAGGAATTGTCCGATCGCCTTGTCCATGAGCCAGAAAATCTGGATACTATTATGGAGCGTTTGTCAAGGGTTTCGCAACAAATTGATAAACTTGCCGCCTGGGATTTAGAAACCAATGCTAAAGTTATTTTAAGTAAACTGGGCATCGATAATTTTAATGCTCGCGTGGGAGATTTATCGGGGGGATATCGCAAAAGAATCGCCATCGCTACCGCACTTTTAGCCGATCCTGACTGTTTATTGATGGATGAACCCACCAACCATTTAGACGCACTTTCCGTGGAGTGGTTACAGAGTTATTTGTCCCGTTTTCGGGGAGGATTATTATTAATTACTCACGATCGCTATTTTCTCGATCGAGTGACTAATCGCATCATTGAAATCGATCGGGGAGATTTATCTACTTATTCCGGTAATTATGCCTATTATCTAGAAAAAAAAGCTTTAGCGGAAGAATCGATCGCCAGTAGTCAACGCAAACACGCGGGAGTTTTACGACGGGAATTAGAATGGTTATCCCGGGGACCAAAAGCTCGCAGTACCAAACAAAAAGCGCGCATCGATCGCATTCAAGCAATGGGTAATAAGGAATTTAAACAGGTGGAGGGAAAAGTCGATATTGCCACCGCAGGAAGACGCATAGGCAAAAAAGTTATTGAAGTAGAAAAAATCTCGAAAGCTTACGGAGATCGCACTTTAATTAAAGATTTTACCTATATTTTTACTCCCGAAGATCGCATCGGTATTATTGGCAGTAACGGGGTAGGAAAATCTACTCTCATGGATATTATTACCGGGAAAATTCTCCCCGATTCAGGCACAGTTGACATCGGTTCCACTATTCATATTGGTTACTTCGATCAACAATCCGATGATCTCAATATCAACGAAAATCAAAGAGTGATCGAATATCTGAAAAGTGTGGCCGAATTAGTCAAAACCCTAGACGGCAGCGTGATTACCGCTTCCCAGATGTTAGAAAAATTTCTCTTTCCTCCCGATCAACAGTATGCACCAATTTATAAACTTTCTGGAGGAGAAAGACGACGCTTATTTTTACTACGAGTTTTGATGAGTGCACCTAATGTTTTAATCCTAGATGAACCCACCAATGATCTCGATGTGCAGACTTTAGCAATTTTGGAAGAATATTTAGAGGACTTTAACGGTTGTGTGATTGTCGTTTCCCATGATCGCTATTTTCTCGATCGAGTAGTTGATACTATTTTTTCCTTTGAAACCGGGGGTAATATCCGTCAATATCCGGGTAATTATTCCCTTTATCTCGATCAGAAAAAAGAGGAGGAGGAACCAAAAGAAAAAAAAGTCACCCCAAAAACTGTTAAAGCTTCTCCGTCACCTGTCAATAAAAAAATCTCTTTTAAAGAGAAAAAAGAATACGAAGATATCGAAAAACAAATACCAATTTTAGAAGCAAAAAAAGCCGAAATTGAACAGGTACTTTATGGAGAACCCCTAGAAGATTTTACCAAAATAACCGCGCTGACCGAAGAATTAGCTCAATTGAGTCAAAAAATTGATACTTTAACCGATCGCTGGTTAGAATTAGCGGAAAAATTAGGCTAGGATAATCCCTATTTTCCCGATCGATTTAGTCAAAACTGAGTGATAATTTCCGGTGAATCATCCTCATCCATGACCAGATCTACCGACTCCACCCGCAAGAGTGCCAAATTATCGTTAACCACCCCTTGAAGATAGATTTCCCCCATCCCTTCACCCCCAAGATCGATCGAGCCAAAAACTTGACCGGTTTTTGTATTAAAATTAAACTGAAAATAATTAGCTGAGGAAATTCCCTCGCTGACATTATCGTATCTAGCGATCTCTTGACCACTGTTATCATAAAAAGATACCTGAAAATCTTCTAAAACTTGCATTTTTCCCGAACCTTTTTCCGAAAAGATAGTCAGGGCCGTTTTTTCATCATAACTAAAAGAACCTTTAGCTGTATAACCCTGATTTCCCAACCATTGAAAATCGATCGTCACCGCTAAAACTCCTTGGCTATTCATGTTAGCAACTAAAAGCAAAGCTAATAGTAAAGTCAATATTATCTTTTTCATTAGTCGGTTATTTCATTTACAGCAGTTATCCTAATGGTGAGGTACGAAGTCTCTGGTTTTGGAGAACAGGGAACAGCGAACGGTAGCTATGGTTTGCTGAATAAATCTAAAAACCTTGTTGGATAAGACTTTTAGACTTTTTTGACCTCAAAAAGTGCCGACCATTGGAGTGATTGGGGGGAAAATTCAGGGACTTTTTCCCTGAAAATTAGGTAGTTGACCACCTGAAAATGGGTAAAACCCCACACCCTGCCACCAGGGAAAACCTTTTCAGCAAACCCTATTATAGCAAAGGGATTGCTACTTGCTTCCAATTAGTCACTGATAACTGATAACTGAATAGAGTTTGTCAGCGAAACGTTTTTTTGTCTTAAAGTCCAGAAAACGGGTTTCTTCAAGAAACCCGTTTTCTAGGTGAACTTCGGGAAAAAAGAAGCTTAAAAACGCTTCAAAATATTCGCTTAATGCTTCTTGCCATGATTCATCATAATTGGCGGTTGTTTGGTTCATGGCGAGATAAATTAGCACACTAAGTACGGAAGAACCGTAGCGTAACGCACCGATTTAATAATAGAGGTGGTGCGTTACGGCGGCTTGTTGATGCGTGTTTTTTTGACCGAATTGTTAGCCACCTAACGCACCCTACTGGACTGTTTCAGCTAAAATAGGGCAATAGATTTCGGCTTAAAATCTTAGATTATAGAATTTATAGCATTTTTCTAATACACCAAATTAGCTGAAACAGTCCACTACGCCTACTTAATTAAACAAAGAAATTACCCACTGTCATGCTCCCTAAAGCTGGTAAAGTACCAGTAAATCCGGTGATATTTATTAATAAATCATTGCTGGATTGGAAGCCAGCCGTGCTATCATTAATAACGAGGTAAGTTCCAGCAATCGCACCAGTTGTTACTTGCACTAAGGCGGCACTATTAACCGCTAATTCTTGATTACCTGTAGTGGCTCCATTGGCATCAGGAAATACCTGATTGATTAAATCGTCTAAAGTGGTGACAGTGCTATCAGCAGCGCGACTGAAACTACTAGGCGCATTCATGGCAGTTCCACCTTGAGTTAATAAGTCGATTTTATCACTATTGATGGCAAAATCTGTGATACTATCGCTTGCGGATATGGTAGATTG
>NZ_JAPZRB010000209.1:0-2299 GCF_027531105.1 Microcystis sp. LE18-22.4A | reverse complement strand
TGATAATCCTGACAGTCGCTTAAATATTTACCAGCTAATTCCCCCAGTTTAAAAATATTCTGCACATCATCAAGAATAATTAAACAACGATAGGAGCTTAGATAATCTATTATATCAGGTAAGGGGGTTGATAGAGATTGGCTGAAAAACTGTTTTAGATCATCTTTGAGAGCGATTAATTGAGGAATATTTTCCAGACTGCGGTAAATAATATAATCAAATTGTGGGGCAATTTCTGAAATTAATTTAAGGGTTAAAGCTGTTTTTCCAATTCCACTTAACCCATAAATAGTAATTAATCGAGTTTTATTATCTAGCCATTCTTTTAAGGTTGATATTTCTAACTTACGTCCATAGTTATACCTTAATTCAGGAGCTTTTGTTAGGTTAATTATGGGGGATAGATGATCATTATCTGGAAAATTTGAAGACTTTTTTAAGTTGTTTTCTGAATAGGGGTTATTTTCTCTACAGACATTAACATGATGATTTCTTATATTATTATGTGGAGAGTTAACAAAATTATAAATAGTAGATGAAGCTTTATTTTCTAAAATAGAACGAACATTAGACTTTTTTATATCTTCTTCAAAAACATCAGATAACAGTTGCCATAACTTCCATGCTTCTTTTTTTATATGGTCATAACTGCGCTGATTATCTTTGGCAATTTTTTCGTAATCTTGATGTTCCCAAATACCCTGTAAGATGGATTCTTGCAATGAATCAAGATGTTTACCGGTTTTGTCTAATACCTGTTTATCAGTCCATTCTAAAAGGGTTTGAATATCCATATAAGTAAGTGATAGAACATCTGTATTGCTGGTTGGGATAAGGGAACATATTTTAGTTTTCTCGTTTTTTTATCAGACTAATAATCATTTTACTTTACTCTTGCAAAATATCAACTATTATTTTATCTCTTTTTGCTCACCTCATCCTATCCGTCCAGATAGGAGAAGATAAGTTTCTAATTTATGAATTGAACCCTGCGCTATATTTAAAAATCTGACATATTCGCTACGGACTACTACGGACTGATGACAACTTTCTGTTAAAACACACCAAGTTGTAATTAGGGGTTGAGAAGAATACTGTGCTAAGGTTTGCTGTGCTATTAGATGATATTGATCTTTATTGTTAAATAAAGCCACCCAGAACCCAGTATCAACGATGATCATATTTAGCTTTTAATCCTTCTTTGAGAACGGATTTATAATTAGTAGAAAGGTCGGATTCTGCACTAATACAACCGATTAATCCAGATTCTTTTAAAATGTCTAGGGTACTTTGAGCTTCAGGGTTTATTTTTGCTGCAATCTCTGGCTTTTTTGCCAAAGAATAGCGTTTTTTTAATAACTCAATAAAATCAATCAGTAAGTTTTGTGCTTCTTCAGGTAATTGGTTAATATCTTGTTGAATTTGTTCTAAGTTAATCATTAATTTTCCTCCGTTAAGGTTTTTAAACAGGCTGCTAATCTTTAAGCGACTGTTTCTGACATTTAAACCTCCTGATTTGTTTCCAACTGTCACCTGTTACTTAATCGATTAATATTAATGCCAATGCTTGATTAATAATTTTATTTTTATCGATCATAGCCTCAATTTCTTCGGGTTGATATATACCATCAAAAGCTTCTAATGCCGCTTGTCTTAAAGCCGAAGAATAAGCATCATCTAAGGTTTCTTTTAATTCTTCTATTGTTAGATAATTTCCTCCAGTTTTACGTCGTTGATTAATGCGTTGAATCTGTCGAACAGAATTAGAAATAGAGGTTTCCCAGGAGCGTGTACTGCGTTTTTCTGCTTGCTGTTTAATCAGATGTAATAGGACAATAATACTAAAGCTAAAAATCTTATTGAGCTTATCATCCTTACTCATTTCTGTCATTTCCTCTACCAAAATCAAGGCATCGGGAACATTGCCAGCTATTAATAGATTTTTTAACTCTAATAATTCTTCCATTTTTTACTTTTTTTTACTGATTAACCTCTTAATTTAGTAATTTGTTCTTTACATTAGATATTGTTAAAGTTGGAAAAACAAGCGAAAACTTTTGCCTGTTCTCTTGCCTTATTAACGAAAATTTAGCCTTGTTTCATGAGCCTTGCCCTCCTTTTTGTCACTAAATCCCACTTTATCCCACGAAAATTATTATATCAGAAAATCCAAAATGGCCACAAATTCCCACAGACAAAACCAAAGTGAACATCTAGATTGTAAGAATCACTTAGTTTTTTGGAGTCTTATCAGGTTATGAACAAGATACTAGCTAATTGTATCAGCTTAGGGATCGGA
>NZ_JAPZRB010000136.1:0-4607 GCF_027531105.1 Microcystis sp. LE18-22.4A | reverse complement strand
ATTCCCAAATGCGTTTAACCGCTATGGGATAGAGAGGTGCGTAGTTCACCCAAGGAGAATCAATCTCTCGAAGTAAAAGTGAAAGGAATTTCTGAAATGGAATTCAGTCTGTCTATATTTGACTATACTTTTACTAACTATCTCCAATGGTTTGCTCAAGGATTACTCAGGATACTGACCCGGACTTTTTCACCATTTTGCAAAGGTTTACTACTATTAACGACGAAACGCTCCCCCGGTTCGAGTCCAGTGATAATTTCTACTTGACCGTCAAGCGCTTGACCGAGACGAACGGGACGTTTTTCTACTTGCGAGTTAGACTCGGAAAGGACGAAAATGGCCGAGGATTCCCCCTGACCGACAATTGCCGTTTCGGGAACAATCACCTGAGGGGCAGAATTATTATTAAACCGTACCCGGGCCAATAATCCCCCTTTGATTAAACCATCCCCATTGGGTAGAGCAATCTCCACGGGAATCCGCCGGGCCGTGCCTTGGCTCAGGGGAAAAATCCTGGTGATGCGACCGGAAAAATTTCTCTCACCGAAAGCATCAAGGCTGACATTAACCTTTTGTCCTAAATTAATCGTTTTTAAATCCAATTCCGATAACAATACTACCACCTTGACCTGTTGAAAATCGCCAATTTTGAGGACTTCATCGCCGATACTGACTAAATCCCCCGGCTCTTTCAGTTTTTCGATAACTATCCCCGTCGCTGGTGATTTAAGAATAGCGTAGGCCTGACGTTGTTGTTCCTGAGCGATGACCGATTTTTGGGCGGCAATTCTCCCGATAATTGCCGCCACTACCTGCTCCTCGACTTTAATTCTTGATCGCCCGCTATTAACGGCTTTTAAAGCTACTGCCGCCGTGGTTTGGGCTGTTTCGCCCTGTTGCAGGGGAATCGCCCCTTCTAGGGCTAATTTTTGCAGGCGCTCGGCATCATTTTTGGTCTGTTGGTATTGTAGTTGTAGGCGCTCCACTTCAATTTCAGCGTTACTGACTTCAATTCTCGCCCGGGCTAATTCCGCTTCTAGGGCCGACAAGGCGGCTTTTTCTTGCAGGACAACGGTGGCGAGGAGACGATCATCAACACGGGCGAGGATTTGCCCTAATTGCACCTCATCTCCCACATCGACGAGGAGATTGAGTAACTGACCCGTGGCTTGCGATCGCAGAGAAACGACTTTTAAAGGTCGGGTGGTTCCTGTGTAATCGAGATTGCGTTCGATGGTTGCCGGTTTAGCCCTGGTGACGTTGACGGTAGTAGTACGGGCCGCCGGTGGCGGTGGTTGGGTTTCGGTCTGGGGAGAACAACTCGCGCTTAAGGATAAGATAACCAGAGCGGAAAGGATAATCGGAGTCGATCCCATGGCGATCATCTTGGTAGAAAGCGGCTTTTGAGTCGATGGTCGCTTATTCCTCGTCCCAAGCTTCTACCGCTACCACTTCGCTGAGAGGGTCTTGCATGGAGAAACCGAAATCGAGCAACTCTTGCTTCCAGTATCCCCACTCATCTCCGTATAAAAGAGCCAGTTTCCAGATACTATCGCTAGGTTTGACTACTTTTGCATCTATCCACTTGCTAACCTTGCGTTGAAACTTCACCATCGGGTGAGCTACAGCTTGTTTGGTCATAAATTCAATTGCTATGAAAACTTCGGATTTTGCGCTTCCAGGCTAAACTAACTCAAGACTAAGACTTTTGCCATTACAAAGGAGCGAGAAGCGCGTTTATTAACTTACTTGTACACCAGATCTCTGGTTTTAGGCAAGTCTTTTTAACCAAAAGTACGGTAATTACTACTATAGATTAGTATAACTGGAGGCCACAATCATGGAACCGATGCCTTGATCGGTGAAAATTTCCAGTAAAAGGGCGTGGGGAAGACGACCATCGATAATATGAGCAGCCTGAACTCCCTGGGCCAGCGATCGCACGCAGCAGCCAACTTTGGGAATCATCCCGCCGGCAACGATGCCTTTTTGAATCAACTCCCGGGCCTGTTGGATATCTAATTTAGCCAATAAAGTGGAAGGATCCTTGTAATTCTCTAAAATTCCGGCTGTATCGGTCATCAAAATCAGTTTAGCTGCCCCTAAAGCCGCCGCTATTTCTCCGGCTACCGTATCGGCATTGATATTATGAGCTTGGCCGGTTTCATCGGCGGCCACACTGGAAATCACGGGAATATAGCCACTATTGACCAAGGATTCGACGACGCTAGTATCGACACTGCTGACTTCTCCAACAAAACCAATGCCCTCTTTACCCACGGGACGAGCAGTGATCAGATTGCCATCCTTACCGCATAATCCTACCGCTTTACCGCCGGCTTGATTGATCAGGGCAACAATTTCTTTATTGACGCGTCCCACCAGCACCATTTCTACCACATCCATGGTGTCGGCATCGGTGACGCGTAAACCGTCTTTAAATTGGGGTTCAATGCCTAATTTATCCAGCCAACTATTGATTTCTGGACCGCCGCCGTGGACAATAACGGGACGAACCCCCACACAGGAGAGAAAAACGATATCTCGCATGACCGTGTCTTTGATATCGCTGTTATTCATGGCCGCACCACCGTATTTAACCACTACGGTACGACCGCGAAATTCTTGTATATAGGGTAGGGCCTCGCTGAGGATTTTCACCCGTTGGGCATCGTTTTCCTGGATATTATTATTCATGGGTTTTTTTACTCGTCTGATTCAGTGATCAGTTTAGCGGTTTCAGGTTTGACAAAAACTGTTCACCTTGAACGGATTTCTAGAAAGTCCTAGAGTTGCCGAATTTTTCGACGCAACGGACAAAAATCTCGACTCCCATCGCTAACACCGATTCATCAAAATCAAAGCGGGGATGATGGTGGGGATAGGCTAATCCTAATTCGGGATTGGCAGACCCCAAGAAGAAATAACAGCCTGGTACTTCCTGTAAAAAGAAGGACATATCTTCCCCTCCCATGGTTTGACATTCGGGAACGATTCCGGCCGGGGTTTCCACCACTTGTGCGGCGATTGAGCGCACTAATTCCGCCATCTGATCATGATTGATTACCGGGGGATACAATTGCCAGTAATCGAATTGATAACTAGCCCCCTGACTTTGGCAGATGCCCGCAATAATTTCTGCCATCCGTTGTCGGAAATAGCCCCCTAACTGGGGATTGAAATAGCGCACCGTCCCACTGAGATTAGCACTATCGGCGATCACGTTTCTAGCGGTTCCCGCCGCTAATTTGCCCACAGTCACCACGGCAGCATCGAGGGGGTTGAGGTTGCGGGCGACGATGGTTTGCAAGGCGTTGACGATTTGGGCCGCCACCAGTAGTGAATCGACGGTTTGATGGGGAATTGCCCCGTGGCCGCCCCGGCCTTGAATCTGGAGATCGAAACATTCCACCGCCGCCATTAAGGGACCATTTTTCACGCCCACTGTCCCTAAAGGCAGATTATTCCAGAGATGCAGCCCGATAATTCCGTCCACGTCGGGATTTTTCAGCACTCCCGCTTCGATCATCGGTTTCGCCCCCCCCGGCCCCTCTTCGGCGGGTTGGAAAATAATTTTTACTGTACCCTTGACATCGTGACGGTTTTGTGCTATGTAAACTGCCGTGCCGAGGGCGATCGCTGTGTGGCCATCGTGACCACAGGCGTGCATTTGGCCCGGATGTTGGGAACGATAGGGGACTTGGTTTTCTTCGGCGATCGGTAGTGCATCCATATCGGCCCGCAGGGCTAAAACTGGCCCCGGTTGACTGCCTTCGATGGTGGCGACAATTCCGGTGCCGGCGATGCCGGTTTGATGCTCAATTCCGTATTTAGTCAGGGTTTGACTGATTAAGGAGGCGGTGAGATGTTCTTGAAAGCCTAGTTCTGGTTTTTGGTGTATTTGTCGGCGCCAGTGGACTAATTGCGGCTGCAGGCAACGAATGGCAAGGCGAATTTGAGGGCAATTTAAGCTATTAGGAACGGGAAAGGAGGAAATCATCGGGTTCGGACGGCTAGATTTTTTGAGCACCGATTTCTAGTTTAACGTCGGTCGTCGGTCGTTGGTCGTCGGTCGTCGGTCGTCGGTCGTCAGGAGACAGGAGTCGGTCGTCAGGAGACAGGAGACAGGAGACAGGAGACAGGAGACAGGAGACAGGAGACAGGAGACAGGAGACAGGAGACAGGAGACAGGAGTCGGTCGTCAGGAGACAGGAGACAGGATTCAGGAGATTGCCTTTATTTATTCTCCCTTCTCCCCACACCCTACACCCCACACCCCACACCCCACACCCCACACCCCACACCCCACACCCCACACCCTACACCCCACACCCCACACCCCACACCCCACACCCCACACCCCACACCCCACACCCCACACCCCACACCCTACTCCCTACTCCCTTCTCCCCACACCCCACACCCCACACCCCACACCCCACACCCCACACCCTACTCCCTACTCCCTACTCCCTACTCCCTTCTCCCCACACCCCACACCCCACACCCCACACCCTACTCCCTACTCCCTACTCCCTACTCCCTACTCCCTACTCCCCACACCCCACACCCTACTCCCTACTCCCTTCTCCCCACACCCCACACCC
>NZ_JAPZRB010000145.1:0-26760 GCF_027531105.1 Microcystis sp. LE18-22.4A | reverse complement strand
GACTTTTTTATTTATTCTCCCCACACCCCCCAACCCCCACCCCACACCCAACACCCAACACCCAAAACCCCACACCCAAAACCCCACCCCCCACACCCACATTAAAATAACACCCATTTTAGCTCCCTGAACCCAGCCCCCCCAAAAACTAAGGCGCGCCGGGGTTTGGGGGCGGCGCCCCGCCCCCAACGGGGGGTTTGGGTAGGGTTGATTCATGAATCAACCCTACTATGAATCAACCCTAGGGGTTTGGGGGGTAGAACCCCCCAAAAGCTTGGATTGAGCGATAAAATCGGAAGTAAAGCCCAATTTTAAAAGAGAGTTTTCCCTTAAAAATCCCAACTTAGTAGATTGACAAAAATGAGATGCACCCTAAATATTCCACATTTGTTGATAAGCAGTTTCTAAATCTCTGGTAAATTTTTTTCCATTCCAGAGGGGAGATGTATGACGAGATTGACGTAATTGATAACGGACTTCTTCCCTTAAATTTTTATTTAATCCTAACTTAATTCCCCACTGCACATATTCCTCATCACTCCAAGCTATACCCTGACTAATGCCGGCATTTTTCATAAAAGTATAGCTATTGCGGGCTGCAAATTGTTCACCAACCCTAGTGACTAAAGGAATCCCCATCCAGAGGGTTTCTAGGGTTGTGGTAGCACCATTATAGGGATAGGTATCGAGAACTATATCAGCAATTCCTAGATTAGCGCGATGGGTTTCCTCATTGAAATCATTGGGCAAAAATCTTAATCTATCTTGACTAATTCCCAATTCGTCGGCACTTTTGAGAAATAATTCTCGAATGGTTTCTTTGTCGGCAAAACCTTTGATTAAAAGATAGCTATTAGGAACCTGTTGGAGAATCTGCAATTGCAGATAAATCATGTTTAAGGTGCGTTTTAATCCCGATTGCACGGTCAGATAAATAATAGCATCATCGGGAATATTTAAATCAGTTCTTCTCCTGGTGGGAACACCCACTTCAAAACCATCCACGGATAAATAAGAGTTAGGAAGTCGGATGATTTTTTCTGAATAAATTTCTTCAGCATTTTCGGGTAAAACGTAGTTATCGGCAATAAAATAATCAATCGCAGGGATTCCCGACGCATCTAATCCTAACCAAGTTACCTGTATCGGTGCTGGTTTTAAGGCCATTACTAGATAAGTTGTATTATTGGTTAAGCTATCAAGATCCACTAAAATATCTAATTTGTCTTGACGAATTTGGGCAGTTATTTGTTCAATTTTTGCTGGCAAGTTATAGCTATAATCTGAGTTATTTTTAAACCATTTTTCAGTAATTTCGTCTGCTGCTTGGTTGACAAAATAGGTGTAAATTTCAAATTTATCTCGATTATGATAGTGAAATAACCAGCGACTTAACCAACCCACAGAATGGCGACGGAGAGTATAGGCAATATAACCAATTTTTATTTTTCTTGCTGGAGATTTTGGAGAATAAACAGGAGCAATATAGTTATAGCGTGTTCTTACATCTGCTTGAAAAATTTCCGCTAGTTTACTTTGTAAATAGCGATTAATTTTCGGATTATCTTGATAGTAGGGAAGACAGCTACTAACTCCTAAAATAGAGTCGATAATAAAGGGACGTGCATTAAATTGTTCGGCATTAATTTGTCGCTCGATTAGTTGTGTTAATTCATCGATAAATTTAGGTAAATTTCCCCAGTCTCCCTTAGCTTGTAAAATACCAATCACTAGAGAAATTCCGAACAGCTTTTCAGTATTTGTTTGGCAATTTTTATAAAAATTATCGGCGATTTCTAGAGCTTTTTTATAGTCAACAGTGGTGGTTTTATAAAGATTAAACAAACTATTTTGTAAGTATAAATCCTCTGGTAGAAAGCGCAAACAAAGTTCTACTAAATTAATGGCAAATACACTTTGTTTTTGTTGATAACCATAATTGACAATTGCTGAGATAACTTTGGCCGCAATTATTTCTGGATTATTGATATGTAAGGCTGCTAATTCTAAAAAGTGGATGATATTAGTGCAGGGGTAGATTAAAACTTTTTCCGTCACTCGCAGCAGTAAATCAAGATTAATTGCTGCTGTAGCTGTATTCTCTAACAGTTCAAATACACACCAATCATTGCACTTTTCCATAGCAAAATTTTGGAATTGTATTTCTAATTCCATCAGATGCAGGAGATTATTTAAAAAACTAGGATTAAGATTTTGTAGCTGCCATCGAATTAGATAACTTGTCTCTAGTCTTTGGGAATTTTCTTGTCTGGTTGCCTCTGCATCTAAGATTTGAGTTAAAGTTTCTATCCACCCCGATAATTCTGATTCAGCTGCTTGACTCAACACCAGTAACCAAGTAGCTTGTGCGTCTTCTTCTCTATCTTGTAAAAGATAGGCTAATCCTAGATAAAAATAATCCTCAATTACAGGAGAATTGTTTTCAGTTAATTGTTCATAAAACTGCAATACCAGTTGATAATTGTTGTCGTTTAAGTGTGTTTGTATGTCTTGATGCCATTGCATAGTTTTTATCCGCTAAGATTGACAATAAATATTCCACATTTGCCGATAAGCATTTTCTAAATCTCTGGTAAATTGTTTGGCATTCCAGAGGGGAGATGTATGACGAGACTTTCGGAGTTTCCAACGGACTTCTTCTCTTAAATTTTTATCCAATCCTAACTTAATTCCCCACTGCACATATTCCTCATCACTCCAAGATATACCCTCAGTTATTCCCGCATTCATCATTAAAGTATAACCGTTGCGTGATGACCATTGTTGCCCCACCTTAACCACCAGAGGAATTCCCATCCAGAGGGTTTCTAAGGTGGTTGTACCACCATTAAAGGGATAGGTGTCCAAAACCACATCAGCGATGGCTAAATTTGCCCTGTAGGTTTCCGTCTGATAGAGAGGAAGCATCTTAATTCGATTAGTTTCTACCCCAACTTCTGCGGCAATTTGACAGAATAAATCTAGGAGAGAATTATCATCAGCAACTCCTTGAATCAGGAAATAACTATTAGCTACGGATTTGAGGATTTGCATTTGTAAGCGAATCATCGCAGGATTCCGCTTAATTGCAGTTTGAGAACTTAGATAAATAACCGCATCATTATTAATACCTAAATCTTCTCTTCGCAGGGTAGGAACGGCTATTTCAAAACCATCCACAGCGACAAAAGCATCAGGTAAACGCCAGATTTTTTCTTGATAATATTCTTGGGCATTTTCTGGTAGTACATAAGGATCCGCTAAAAGATAATCTACTGCGGGTAAACCGGAACCATCAAAACCTAACCAGTTAACTTGAATAGGAGCAGGTTTTAAGGCAATAACTTGGACAACGATTGCCCCAGTACCACTATCTAAATCCACAAGAATATCGATGTTATCTTCTTTAATTTTGCGATAGGTTGCTAGGGAATCAGCAGTAGCATGATAGATTTTATCTGCGGGATTAGAAAACCATTGTTTAGTTATTTCATCCACAGGTTGACTCACCATATAAAGGTGAATATCAAACTGCTCACGATTGTGATAATTAATAGTCCAACGACTCAATAAACCGACGGGATGACGTTTTAAGGTTTGGGACATGTAACCAATTTTAAGTTTTTTATTGGGATTATCTTCTCTCGGTTTGTCAAAACTTTCCTCTTGAAAACCCAGCATTGCTTTGTATGTTTCTTGGAAAAAACTGCCAATCTGACTTAAAAGCGGTCGATTCTCTTTCGGTTTATCTTCATAGTAAGAAATCGGATTCATAACTGTTAGTAACCCTTCTCTAACTAAGGGATGTATGTCTTGGGGCTTTTTTTCTAGAAATTCTTGAATTAAGTGTTTATACTCTTGACAAATACTAGGAATGTCATTCCATTTTGAGGCTCGTAAAGAACCATTAAAGAGGAGCGATTGACTAAACATTTTCAAATCAATTGTTTCTCTTTTTTCTTTAAATTCTTTGATAAAGTCTATCGCTTTTGGGTAGTTAGGGACAGAGACATAAAACCAAAATAAATTAGCTACTAAGTGCAAATTTTCGGGATAAAGGGGAAGAAAAGCTTCCGCTAAGTCAACGGAATAAATAGGTTGATATTTCTCAAAAGCAAAGTGTCGGGTGACAGTGATGACGTGATTAAGTAATTCTGGAGAATTGTCAAGATAGGGTAAACTTAACCGAACTAATTCTATGGTATATTCATGAGCGTAAGGTATGACGGCAATTACTACCCGTTCCAATAATTGAGAGTTAACTGAACCCTGAGTAATTAATTCTAGTATTTGCCATTCTTGCAGTTGTTGAGGATGAAATCTATTTAATTTAATTTCAACGAGAGTTAAATGCAGTAAATTATCGAGATAACTGGGATTAATTTCCTGTAGATGTTTACGAATTAACCAAGTGATTTCTAGATTTTCTAACTCTAATTGTCGGTTAGCTTCGGCTGCTAAAATATTGCTTAATTCTAGCAGCCATGAATCAGTTTCCTGTTCTTCTCCTTGAGTGAAAACAAATAACCAAGTAGCTTGTGCTTCTTCTTCTTTTGCCTGCAAAAGATAGGATAATCCTAAATACCAATAATAACTAATTTCTAGGGGTTCTCTTTCTATCAGTTCTTCGTAAAACTGACTAACAATATCGTATTGATTGTTTTCTAAAGCGGTTTTAACTTCATTTTGCCAAGACATGATTTAATTCTCTCCTTAATTAACTTTCACAATAGATTTGCCACATTTGACGATAGGCGCTTTCCACATCTTTAGTAAACTGACGTGCATTCCAAATCTGTGCTGTTTGACGAGAAGCTTGCAATTGCATGGCTATTTTTTTTCTTAATTCCTCATCCATTCCTAATTTTATTCCCCAATCGATATACTCCTCATCACTCCAAGCAATACCCTCGCTAATTCCCGCATAAGTCATAAAAGTATAACTGTTACGACTGGCCCATTGTTGACCAACTTTTGTCACTACAGGAATACCCATCCAAAGAGTTTCTAGAGTAGTGGTTGCACCACTGTAGGGATAGGTATCGAGTACCACATCGGCAATTTGGAGATTAGCGCGATGAATTTCCTCCGTAGCAACTCCTGAGAGAAAGCGCAATCTATTTTCATCGATTCCTTCCTCTTTAGCAATGCTGATAAATAAATCTTTGATTAGCTTTTCACTTCCCGCACCTTTGATTAATAAATAACTGTTAGGTACTGCTTTAATAATCTGCATTTGTAAGCGAATTGTGGCAGGATTTCTTTTTAATCCCACTTGCAAAGTTAAATAAGTAATTGCCTCTGCTGGTATGTTTAAATCCTCTCGGGTTAGCGTTGGTGTTCCGATTTCAAATCCATCCACGGCAAGATAACAGTTAGGCAAGCACCAAAGCTTCTCTTGATAAAACTCTTGGGCATTTTTTTCTAGAACTAAATTATCTACAAGGAAGTAATCAATAGCAGGTATTCCTGTGGCATCTAATCCTAACCATGTTATTTGAATTGGTGCGGGTTTAATTGCCATAACTCCACAGGTGCTATCATTAGTTATACTATCTAAATCTACTAAAATATCGATGTTATCTTGATTAATTTGTTCAGCAATAATTTGGGGATTTGCTGGTAAATTATCATACTTATCCACCTTATTTTTAAACCATTGTTCCGTAATATCGTCCTCGACTTGATTGACTAGGTAGAGATGAATATTAAAGTTATCTCGTTGATGATAATGAATTAACCAGCGACTTAAAAACCCGACGGAATGTCGCCGTAAAGTATGGGCAATATAGCCAATGTTTAGTTTTTTATTGACATCTTTAGGTTTCTGAGACTCGATAGTAACTTGATTAAATCTTTTTCTAACTGCCTCTTGAAAAAGTTTGGCTAACTGATTAGTTAACCTGCGATTACCTACTAAGTCATCTTTTAAATAAGCTAAGGGAGAAGTGATAGAAATAACCTCAGCTTGATTTCTCATAGGACATTGACACCGTTCTAAATTATTTTGAATTGCTTGATAATATTCTTGGGTTTTATTGCCAATATTTAACCAATTACCTGCTAAAAGTTCCGTATAGAGCAGCAGATAAATACTATCCAGTTTTGATACTTTATCATTGGATAAATTCCTGATTTTATTGGCAGTTTCCAAGGCCAACTCAAAGTTACCAGTATCGATATAGTATTGATGAATTTTATGCAAAAGCTGTAAGCGATCGGGTATAATATCTAGACAGCTAAGAGTCAAAATAACAGCATTAGTTTTATCAGTATAATAAATCTTTTCAATATGTTGTTCGATAATTTCCAATATTGCCAATTGTTGTGAGTCTATTTTTAAAAGGGTTATGATAATATCCAGAACTTCTTGCGCTGGCCAATCTAGAAGTTTATAGATTGTGTGTAAGAGTAAATTTATATCGAAATTTTCTAACTTGTTTGAGTTAATTAAATTAACTATTTGCCAATCTTTAAGTTTTTGGGGATAAAAATATTCTAGCTTAATTTCTAACAGCACTAGATATAATAAATTTTCTAAGTTATCTGGATTTATCTCGTAGATATGCTGACGAATTACCCAGCTTAATTGCCAATTTTTTAGCTTAACTTGTCTTCGCGCTTCCCCATCCAAAATATTGACTAAATCTGCTGTCCACAGCATCACCTCCTGTTCATCCCCTTGACTGAGGACGAATAACCATGTGGTTTGTGCTTCTTCTTCCCTAGCTTCCAAAAGATAGGATAATCCTAAATACCAATAATAACTAATTTCTGTGGTTTCTCTTTCTATCAGTTCTTCGTAAAACTGACTAACAATATCGTATTGATTGTTTTCTAAAGCGGTTTGAACTTCATTTTGCCAAGACATGGTTTAATTCTCCCTGATTAACTTTCACAATAGATTTGCCACATTTGACGATAGGCATTTTCCACATCTTTAGTAAACTGACGTGCATTCCAAATCGGTGAAGTTTGTCTAGATTCATCTAATTTAGCGATAACTTTGCGTCTCAGGTTTTCATCCTTACCTAACTTAATCCCCCAGTCGATATACTCCTCATCACTCCAAGCAATACCCTCACTAATTCCCGCATTAACCATTAAAGTATAACTATTTCTCGATGACCATTGTTGACCAACTTTTGTAACTAAAGGAATCCCCATCCACAGCACATCTAAAGTCGTCATTCCTCCCGTAAAAGGATAGGTATCTAAAACCACATCAGCTATCCTTAAATTTGCTCGATAAATTCCTGTGGGATAGAGGGGTAAGATTTTTAATCTCTCATAATTAATTCCTTCTTCCTCGGCAACTTTGAAAAATAATTTTTCCACTGATTTAGCATCACTTAACCCCTGAATACTCAAATAACTATGAGGAACTGCCTTTAAAATTTGTAGCTGAAGTCGAATAGTTTCAGGGTTACGTTTAACCCCCGTTTGTACGGTTAAGTAATTAATTGCATCCTCTGGAATCCCTAAATCATCTCTTCGGAGAGAGGGGTAAGCAACCTCGACACCATCCAGACAAATATAGGAATTAGGTAAGCGCCAAATTTTTTCTCGGTAATATTCCTGTGCATCTGCTGGTAAAACGTAATTATCAGCAAGATAGTAATCAATTGCAGGAATTCCTGACGCATCAAAACCTAACCAAGTCACTTGTATTGGTGCGGGTTTTAGTGCCATGACTTGACAGGTAGTATTATTAGTGATGCTGTCTAAATCTACCAAAATATCAATGTTATCTTGACTAATTTTTTCAGCAATTAGCAGCGGGTTATCAGGTAAATTATAGCAAGCATTTACCTGATTTCTAAAATCATTTTTAGTGATAAAATCTTCTTGTTGAGATACTAGGTATAAGGAGATATGAAATTCATTATAGTCATGATACTTGATTAACCATCTAGAGATTAATCCGATAGAATGATTATATAAAGTATGGGCAATATAGCCAATTTTAAGAACTTTATTGGCATCTTTAATAGTCGATTTTTGCAGAGAATGACAGTTAGAATTATTGCGAACATATTCCTGAAAAAGTTGACCAACACAATTACTAATATAACGGTTTTTTCTTGGGTTATCTTCTAGGTAAGCTAGAGGGGATAAAATTGTTAGGGATGGTTTATTCAATAATCTGGGACATTCTCGATTAGCGATACTTTTTTGCAAGGATTCTGCATATTCTTCAATATCTGCCTTAATATCGACCCAATTACCACTAAATAATTTGACATAAAGAGCAATATAATCAGCTACAGCTTGAGAAGGCAACCCTTGACAACTTGTTTTTAATTGATTAGCTACTTGCATAGCAGCGGCAAAATCTCGATTATCAAAATAACATTGATACAGTTCAGCTAACAGATAAATTTGCCCTGGTTCTACTGCTAAACAAGTATTAATAATATCAATAGCCAATGGTTTATTATTCATGGCTAGAGAAGTTACTTTAGCTTCTACTACTTTGATAAAAGTTTGTCGCTGACAGTTAGATTGAAATATTGCCTCTAAGTAGGGGACGGTTTCTGGTATCTGAGAATCGAGAAATTTTTCTAAAACTTCTGCTAATAAACTTGATTCTAGACTCTGGAAATTATTTGTTTTTAACACATCAACAAATAACCAAGTTTTTAACTGCTCTTTTTCAAAATAATTCAAATTAATTGCTAATAAAATAAACCGCAGTAAATTATCAATATTATCGGGACTAATCTCGCGAATATGTCCTCGAATTAACCAACTGGTTTCTAAATTGCCTAACTCTAATTGTCTTCGCGCTTCCCCATCCAAAATATTGACTAAATCTGCTGTCCACGCAGTCATTTCCCCTTCATCCCCTTGACTGAGGACGAATAACCAAGTAGTTTGTGCTTCTTCTTCCCTAGCTTCCAAAAGATAGGCTAATCCTAAATACCAATAATGACTAATTTCTAAGGGTTCTCTTTCTATCAATTCTTCGTAAAACTGGCTAACTTGCCAGAAATCTCCTTGGATAATTGCCGGTTCAACTTGGGAATGCCAAGACATAAGTATTTATCGTTAAGTGTCTCTACTAGCGTACCCAAATAGAAGCAAAATTTTTCTATATAAGTAAAATTTATCAGTCGCTCAGGGGTTGGGTTTTGGGGTGGTCACTGCGTGCGCGTTGCGGGGGGTGTTGGGGTTTTAGTTGAAATTCCCCATTCCCCCATTCCCCCATTCCCCCACTTCCCCACCCAGTTTCAATGCGTCCTAGCTTACCATCAATGTCAGCCAAGAGTCAGTCCCGATGAAAAAGTTTTCACCACCAGAGACGAAAGAGGTTTCCTTCCCTATACCCCACACCCTACACCCTACACCCTACACCCTACACCCTCTTTCAAGTCAGTTTTTTGAAAGATTTTCTAAATAAACCAATAAATCGGCCATAGCTTGAGAATCGGGCTGAAATTTCGGCATTGGTGGGGTTTTACCGCTAATTACCTGTTCAATCAGACTAATTCTCGATTTGCGACGGGAAACGTCCTCTAAACTCGGTCCGACGATGCCATCAGCAAATTGACCGTGACAAGCAGCACAGTTAATCTGAAAGATTTCGTAACCGCGACTGACATTACCTTGTCGGGATAACACCTCTTTAATGTAGGGATCCGACATCTTAGCCAGATGAAAGGTGATTAAATAGGTGCTAATCAGGAACAAAACCACGATTATAACCATTAAGAATCGATAAAGCCCGAATTTTGGTTTAACTAACTGACTATTCACGCAAGCCGCCGCAGAAAAGATGAGTTTCTCTTTACATTTTGCAACTTTTTGCCCCAAAATTCCACCGCCGCTGCTAGAGATAGAGAAATAGGGAATAATATAAGGCAAAAGTGTAACTTTTTCTAACCCTCTAGCAATGAACCTATTAACCAGACTGGAAGATTGGCCCTATATTATCCTACCTATCACCATCATCCTCAGTTTCCTGCTGTTGGGATGGCTCGTAGAACAGCGCGTTGTCAGTCAACTTTTATCGATTGCCAGAGAAAAAAACCTGCGTTTCTCGGAAGGGGTTTTACGTTCCCTTCGTGGATTAAGCATACTTTGGTTCGGACTTTTGGGGTTAAATATTGCCCTCTCCCTTCCTAATCTTCCCCTCTTTCCCTCCCTTATTCTCCTGAGCAAAAAATTGCTGCTAGTAGCTTTTTTAGCTTCGGCTACTTGGGTTGTTGCTCAATTATCCGTGGAAATATTACGAGTTTATACCACGGGAGATGATGGCATTTCTTCCCTAACTTCCCTATTTGAATTTCTCGCCAAAGTTCTGATTTTTAGCTGCGGTTTTTTGCTTATTTTAAGCTCGATTGGTATTTCGATCACTCCCATGCTTACTGCCTTTGGTATTGGGGGTGTTTCCCTCGGTTTAGCTCTCCAAAACACCCTAGCTAATTTAATGTCAGGGATTAATATTATCACTTCCAAAAAAGTTAGACCGGGAGATTATATTGAACTGAGAACGGGAGAAGCTGGTTATGTGCGAGATGTGGATTTAAGATGCACAGTAATCGAAGAAATTACCAATAATCTTTTGGTTATTCCCAATGCTCAGATCATTGCTTCTAGTTTCCGTAACTATAGTTTACCAGATCACTCCCTACTGGTTCCCGTGGAAGTGGGCATTAGTTACGATAGTGACTTAGAAAAAGTCGAAAAAGTTACCCTAGAAGTTATGCAAGAAATCGCCCAGTTATTGCAACCTCAACTCGGTGACTATAAACCCTTGATTCTTTATGGTAAACTCGATTACTATAGCATTGTGCTAACAGTTTATCTCAAGGTGGTAGAAGAAGAATTTTTTCAACATCTCACCATTAAACACGAATTTATTAAACTCCTACACCGACGCTATCAGCAAGAAGGAATTAAAATTCCCTATCCGATTTTTTTTCCCTATCCCCCCACTAATCCCCCTAGTTAATCTCAATTCGCTATGGCAACAAACAATTGAAATGCGCGGAAAACTTACAATTGATAATTCTCCTCAAAAAACTTACGAGTCATCGGTTGGGCCACTTCAATACCGTGGCCTTCTCCTAGTAATTCTAGGGGTTTTCCTTCCACTTGAATCCAGACTTTGGCATTGGGATACTCGGTAGTAGTAGTATAGATGATTTGTGCCAAACGACCGATTAACATATCAGGACCATCATCATTGCCAAACTCGCGCGAGAGATTAATCTTAATTCCCGTTTTATCTACTTTTAAATCAAGTAATTTAGTCCCAGGGGGAATAGTAGTCATATCCTGAGGATTACTTGGACCAGCTAATAGAGTTTGCAATACTGCTGTTAACTCTCGCTCGCGGCTATCCGCTTTTTGAACGGTAATTTCTTGGCTGACTAATTGATTACCCGTATCAGTCACTTTTAACCAATAAACCTGTCGAGTTTCCCTAACAGGAATAGCCGCGGGAGTTGCTGTCGGACTTGTCTCCACTGGACCGGGAGAAACCGGTTCAACAATTGGTGATTGACTTATCGGCGCTGGAGTGGGAGATTCAATCGGGTTTTCGCTGGTTTTCTGGGAGAAAGATAGGTGATGGACGGCAAACCAAGCAGTGGCCCCACCAGCAGTAAATAAAGCGAGGCCGATACCAATTATCCAAGGCAAAGAGATTTTATCACTAGAGCGAGAACTAGGCATAATTCAGTTATCAGTTATCAGTTATCAGTTATCAGTCGAACGCTTTTATTCTCCCCCCGCAACGCGCACGAAGTGGTCTCCCCACTTCCCCACTTCCCCACTTCCCCACTTCAATAATTCATAATTGATAATTCATAATTCCCACTTCCGATCTCCTGTTTTCCGACCGTTAAATTTAATTGGGGTTCCCCGATCGAGGTTCAATGCTGCCAAAGGCGGCTATACTCAGCTTATCATCGTCGATCTGCAATTGGAGAAGGCGGGCGATAATTCCTTGTTTCTCGAAGTTTTTTAAATCTAACTGGGTGGATATACCCTCGGCAAACCCCTTGAGAAGGCGCGAGGAGATGCGACGACCATTAAGAGTGGCTGTGGGGTCAATAAGCTCGATTTTTCGCCCCTGCACTAGCTTAAATCCCACTTCTAGGCTCAGATCGAGACTGGCTGCGGGACCGTCCGGCCCTTGGGTCTCTAGCTGCAGGCTGAGGGCGACTCGATTATTATTAAGAAAGTTAAAATTTGCTTGACTAAGTTGATATTTTGTGCTGCTCGATTCTTCCCTAGAGGGAATCAGATTATTAATCAGGGTCTGAATTTGTTCTTTGACCGCTGCTGATTGTAAAGCTTGATTAACATTAGTTTCCGTGAGGACAAGATGCAATGCCCCGGCAGCCGGTCGGCGCAAGGCGGCGGCTAAACTGCTGTTTTTTTGCTGTAATCGCCGCAAATCGAGGCTAATTGGCTCAGTTTCTAGCTCGATCTTCTCAATGCGAACATCAGCAAGGGGATAAATTCCCCGTGCGGAAATGCGAACTCGATCGATTTTGCCTTGCAGAGCCTGATAATTGGGAGTATTATCGACCCTGACGGCTAATTGTTCCACTTTTTGGACTTGGGAGCGAAGGGTATGGGCTAAAACCGTATCGATAATTGCCCCTGCGGGAGTTAACAGGGTCAAAACACCAGCGAGAGTGATTGTTAGCCATTCCATCGCTCAATTACACCCATCCAGCTAAATTTTGCCAAGCATTAGTCAAAAGCTGACTTAACCAACGTCGTTGCACTTGATCTAAAATCGGGTCTTCTGCGAGAATTTCTTCAGTCAGATCATCGAGAGATTGACCCTGGGCGCGGGCCATTCTAATGATTCCCGCAATCACGGCAGCGATCATCTCCTCGTCCACGGGGCGCTGTCGGAGGGCGGCAATTTCTTCGGGGGTAGTCGGGATGGGATAATTCATAATCAGATGGTCCTGGCTGTGTATTAATCTAGGTATGTAAAGTTTTTTAAACTTTTTTCAGAAAACTTTTTGTGTAGTCTAGCGTAATCAGACGATTTTTAGGTGTAATAGCTAAATCAAGATGAGAGAAATACTTTACAGAGAAATTCCGACTCCCGACTCGATCGCCGTTTGTCAGTGGTTACAATCCGATTGGCAACCCGCAAGCGGTGTCAAGACAAATACACCCAACGGGGTGAGATTGCGCTTATCGGAGGCGATCGAATTGTCGATCTTTGTCTGGACGCTGCAACGGACTACTTATTTAAAAGTTTTCCGCTGGGGTGAGCGATCGCATTCTCAAGAAACATCCCTGACTCGGCAGCTCGATCGAGCTTTACAAAAGCGTTTTCCGCCGCAGTATAGCACGATACCAAACATCGATCAAAAAAATCACTCAATTTTTACAGATTTAGAAGCGGACTATCCCCTAACGGTTCACTACTTCCGCAAAATGCCCCAAGGGGAGACAGATTTAGAACGTTTGTACTGGTGGGAAAAACGTTGGCGCGACAGTGCCAAAAATCCCCAACAACCGCAGCCGGTAATTTTCTCTAGCAGTGAGGAAAATGAGCATCCCATCGCCTACGACTTAATTTATATTGGTGGTGCCTTGGGGGCAATTCATGCGGCACAGATGGCCAAATTAGGTTATCGAGTCCTCTTAGTAGAAAGACTGCCTTTCGGACGGATGAATCGGGAATGGAATATCTCTCGATCGGAGTTTCAAAGTTTAATTAATTTAGGCTTATTTACTGCCGAGGAATTCGAGGAATTAATCTTCCAAGAATACATCGATGGCTTTAATAAGTTTTTTGATGGCAATAATCCCCCCCATCTGAAGGCGGAGATTCTCCATACTCCCACGGTTTTAAATATCGCCATTAATTCCGATAAATTGCTGCAATCCTGCGGTAAAAAAATACAGGATTATGGCGGTAAAATTCTCGATCAAACCGAATTTATTAAGGCTGATATTACTGCTAATAGTGTTACTGTCACCCTTAATCATGGTGGAGAAATTCAACAGATAAAAGGTCGTTTATTGATTGATGCTATGGGTTCCGCTTCTGCCATTGCCTGGCAATTAAACGGAGTGCGTGCCTTTGATAGTGTCTGTCCGACGGTGGGGGCAGTAGTAGAAGGATTCGATCCGGTGGTGTGGGATTCTCACTATGGCGATGTCTTAAATTCCCATGGCGATATTTCTAAAGGTAGGCAATTAATTTGGGAATTATTTCCGGGGGAAGGAAGAGAATTAACTTTCTATCTATTTCACTATCATCAAGTCCATCCCGATAACCCCGGTTCTCTGTTGGAAATGTACGAAGATTTCTTTACTATTTTACCCGAATATCGACAGTGTGATCCAGAAAAATTAACTTGGAAAAAACCAACCTTTGGTTATATACCGGGGCATTTTAGCACAGGAAAAAAAGATCGAATTGTCTCCTTTGATCGCATTTTAGCCATCGGTGATGCCGCCTCCCTGCAATCACCCTTAATTTTTACTGGGTTCGGTTCTTTGGTGCGTAATTTAGAGCGCTTAACCCATCTTTTGGCTCTGGCCTTGAAACACGATTTACTAACAGCTAAAGACCTAGAAAACGTGCGGGCCTATCAAAGTAATGTGGCGGTAACTTGGTTATTTTCTAAAGGAATGATGGTTCCCACGGGAAAAACCTTACCACCCCAAAGAATTAACGCCATGTTAAACACATTTTTCGGTTTATTGGCCGACGAACCGCCCGAGATTTCCGAAACTTTTATTAAGGATAAAACCGATTGGTTGACCTTTAGCCGTTTAGCAATTAAAGCGGCCAGAAAAAACCCCGCTTTACTGTTATGGATAGCAGAAATGGCTGGCAGTCAGGATTTAATTCGTTGGTTGGGTTCCTATCTCGATTTTAGCCTTGATGGAGTCAAAAATCTGCTTTTCGGTCCCTGGTTTTCCCAATGGTTAAAAAACTCCCAAAGCTGGCTAGAAAAAGACAATCCTCGCCTATGGTTAAAGTTATTGAGTTTTAATTATGGCCTAAGAAATTAATTAGAGTTTGCTGAAAAAGTAGGGGCGAAGCATTCGGGCATAACCTATCGCTGAAACCGTAGATTTCCTATCCGAAATGCTTCGCCCCGAAGATGCAAGGTTTTGAACCACGATTCTCTCAAAATCTTGCACCTGTGGGAGCGAAACAGGCATCTAAAACCCTTACCTCGTCTATATTTCACATTTATTCAGCCAACCCTAAGTAGGAGACTCCCAGACAGCTATCGGGGATCAGATTTGAGTTTTTACACTAAATCCAGTTATTAAAGACTGATTATTTATTTCCACTTTTGCCTTTTGCATGAGTGCATGAGTGCCTGTCTTCATAAGTAGCCTATACTCAACGGATTTAGAACGTAGGTTGGGTTGAAGCATGAAACCCAACGCCCGCATGGGTTACGCTACCGCTAACCCATCCTACAAATAATTGTGCCTACCTACTTAAGTAGCCTATACTCAACGGATTTAGTATTAGTTCACTGTTTGTGGAGTTAAGAAACTGTTGGAAAAGTTCAAGAATGCGCTTACCTAAAGGTTCTAACTGCGATGCTGATGTAAAATAGCCATCATCTTTTGGGCCACCGCTGCTGTTTGTTCCAGCATAGCAAAATGACCACAATCGGATAACTCAATGACGTTGCTGCCAGTTTCAAACAAAGGATGAAAACTGGCCAGATGGTTAACGTACTTAACTTCCATAATCGTATCCTCTTTCCCCGCCAGAAAATAGACCGGTTGCGGGAGACGGGAGACAATCTGGGGTAAAAGATGAACTTCGCTGATAGTGGTGGTTTGCAAAAGTGACCCTAGGGCCGCTTGGTAATCGGCCCGGACAAAATCAATCACGCGCTGTTTGCCCCATTTTTTACCTAGGGTTTGCTTGACCATCATCCGCGAGAATAAAACATCAATAAAGGGAACACGGGGCAACCAAGGCGGTCTTCTCTGTAAAATCTGTCTTCCGGCTTCCCGAAATCGCTCAAATTCCTCCTTTAGATAGATGCCACCGCCGGCATTCATACAGATTACCCCTTTAATCCTTTCAGGACAGCTATCCGCGGCCCACAAAGCAACACTACCACCGAGGGAATGACCAACTAACCAAGCAGCATCGAGGTTTAAGCGGTTAAGAAGGGTAATAACGTCTTGGGAGTAGGATTCAAGGTTATAACTACTAGGAGGACTGTTAGAGGTGATTTTTTGGGAGTCGCCAAAGCCCCGGAGATCATAGACTAGACAGGGATAATCCGGGGAGAGAATATCTACCAAAGGCTGCCAGTAGTGACGACTCAGCAGCCAACCGTGTATAAAGACTAAAACCGGTTTATCCGCTCGGGGCGAAAATAACTCGTAACTGTGGGATACTCCCGATATGTCGATGGTAGGCATATAATCAATCTCAACCTAAATTAAACCGTTGATAGGGGTTACTAGGGAAACTTCTAGAGAAAAAAAGGTGTATTTAGCCTTGTTTATAGAGCAAAATCGGGGAAGCTTAGGATATTCCCCCGATAGCTGATCACTCACTGCTATAGACAATTTCAAAAGCTTCTACTCAAGTATAAAACACTGGAGATACTTCCCTAAAATAGGATGAAAACCTTAGACCAGGATTTATCTATGAAATGCGATCGCTTTTTAACTCTTTCCCTCGTCTTCAGTCTGGGATTAGCTTTTCCCCCCTCTCTACCCGCTCAAAATCCCCCCGCTACCACCTTTCAACCCGGTCCTTGGCAGCCTGTTGCTAGGGTGAATACGAGTCGTCCCGTGGAGATTAAAATCATCAATCAAACCGATATTGACCTCAATTATGACCTATCGGCCAATATTAATTCCTCTCCCCAATTATTATCTCCAGGTACGGAGACAAACCTAAGAGGTTTGGTAATTCCAGCATATATTCTGATTAATCGGGCTAATGCCGCCGCAGATCCCTATTCTTCTAGTTTAATCTATGCCGTAGAGGTCAATGATGATAATTTAGTCACGATTACTGTCACCAAAGTTCCGGGGAGTACCCCCGGTTATACCACCTTTAACATCAATCAACAGGGTGCTATTTATATTTACTAGCTCTAGCTTCAGCTGTTATGGAGCCACCTCGATTGTTAATTAAGTTTAGGGTTCTTTCTACCTCCTTTGGCTTCAGGATTTTAAAATTCGTCTTCTTGGGCAAGAATTGTCTTAAGAGTCCCTTATTATGCTCGTTTAATCCCCCTCTCCCAAGAATGATAAGGAGTAGCAAAATAAAAATCTGCCCCGATTTTCTGAGGGGGCATCTCAGTTTTGCAGAAATACTGAAAACAGGATATAAAGGAAGAAGAAATTGATCAACAGAGGCAAGGACAATGACCAGATTAAATGATGCTGACCGAGAAAAAATCGGAATCGAAGGTTAAAATTCGTTTGATTTTTAAATTCTCAGCCGTTACGACTAAAGTCGCATCAGCTAAATCCATTGGGCGATCTTTATATTTTTCCATCAGTGACAGTAATCGAGGATAATCTTTTTCTTCGATCGAGGCTAACCGTACCATTTTCTTCAATAGCAATTTACCGAGTTGAGCTTGCATCGACCATCCCCCACGTTGCAAGCAGAGATACATGGATTCAGTAAAACAAGCCCAAGTTGTTATTAGATAAGAGAACTCATTCTCGATAAAAATTTTAACTGCTTGATGTCGTGGCTGAGATTTATCTACCGAACAGAATAAAGGGGCAGTATCGCACAGGATCATAGGATCAATCCCTGTTGTTTATATTTATCCATCAAAAGATTTTCCTAGTCCTTTTCACTAATTTCAGAGGCGGTCAATTCCATTTCTTCAACTTCTTGAAACCCTTTAGCCCATTTTTCTTTTAAGTCCTCTCTTCGGTACGCTTCAATTTCTTCGGCGATCTCTTCTTCGGTAATATCCTGAACGCCGGGTAAGGATTGAGTTTTATCGAAGAGTTCTTTAACTTTTTTGCTTAAAGCCTGACGGTTTTGTTTGTCCGCTAAATTTAACAAAGCGTCTTTCAATAAATCTTCAACGCTATTATATTTCCCTGTCGATAATTGAGAGTTAATTAATTGTTCTAATGCGGGAGATAAGGTAATATTTATGGTAAAATATGCTCCTTTGTAATTCGGTCGATATTATGAAGGTTCGTGAACGATTTCATCGATAAACTCTTCTTTTTCTTCTTCCGTCATGGTATTCCAATCATAGCCGCGTTCTTTGGCTACGATTCGAGCTTTGTCAATGGCGTAATTAGACAAGGACTCCCATCGATCCGACTGACTGAGGATGAGAATTTTATAAACTTCCCGTTGCTGTGCTTCGGGGAGTTGTTTGAATAAGTCGATAACTTGTTCGTTGCTTAAGGTTAAGTTCGGCATAGGTCAATTCTAGACACCAGCATGATTAATCAGTTTAACACCGGTCCTTAATGGAGAAGGTTTTCGGTTCGCCTACACCTTCCGGGCTTCGATCGGTTAGAATCGAGAAATTATCGGCCTAGAAAGTCCTTTCATCTTCGCGCTTGCCGTAAAATTATGATTGTCTCTCTCCAAGAAGCTCAAGCCAAACTGCCCGAACTGATATACAATCTCAAACCGGGGGAAGAATTGTTGATTACCGATAATAATCTCCCACTAGCCAAATTAATCGGGCAAACCCCCACATCTCCCCAACGTCCGGGGCCTGGCCTATGTAAAGGAATGATTACCATCGTGGCCGATGATGAAGAACACTTACAAGACTTCGCGGAGTATCTGCATTGAAATGTCTAATCGATACCCATACTCTGCTTTGGTACACACTCAACGAATTCCCACTAAGTAGCGCCGCCCATCAACTAATTATTAACCAAAATAACGAAATATTAATCAGCCCAGCATCCTATTGGGAAATCGCCATCAAAATCAGTATCGGTAAACTCATTTTACATCAATCTTACAAAGATTTTATCGACGTATGCCTTAATCAATATCAATTTAATATCCTTGCCATCACACCAGAACATACGGATGCGCTGATCACCCTTCCTTTTTATCATAAAGACCCCTTTGATCGCCTTCTGGTAGCTCAAGCCATTGTTGAAAATATTCCGATTATTAGTGTAGATACTATAGACCTCTTGCATAAATCCGAAAACAAACGATAGAAACAATAATGGGAAGGACTTTCAGTTAATTATTTATTAGTAGTTGATAATCTTCAAAAATGTTGCTGTACAAGGATCGACTTAAGACTTTTGCCAGAGGTCTTATTTTAGATCGGTACGGTATTCAACGTCTTTGGTAGGGCGATCGTTTTTCTCAACCTATCGGAAAACTCGACAATATAACCCCTTTCTAATCCCTCGATTTGATGTTTTTCTACCAATTTCCCACGTCTCCTGCGGATAATCTTGCTTCGCGAATATCTTTTAATAAAATCCCATTGAGTAAAGTTCATAATTCATGGTTATTATTTCGATCTAAAAAGTCCAAAAAGTCTTTTGCTTTCACGATCTGAATATTTTGATATTCAACCAGTGAAAGAAGATGTTTGTCCCCCGTGATAATATGGGTCGCATTGCCAACAATCGCACATTCTATGATCATATCGTCATCGGGATCGTTGGGAACCGCTCTCAGTTGTCTTGTTATCGGAACAAGGCTAGAAAATTGACGAATTTCCGCGATATATTCTCTAAGTCCCCGTTCAGATATTTGAAATTTCTGCTGGAGTTTTTCGGATAATTCGTCTAAAATCTCTTGGCAAGTTACTGAAGATACCGATCCCGTCTTCGCTAACGATAAACAGGAAAATGTAGGGCTGTTTTTAGACAGCCAAGCAGAGATTAATATATTTGTATCAAAAACAACTACATAGGTCACTATTTTTCGTGAACGATTTCATCGATAAATTCTTCTCTTTCGTCTTCCGTCATGGTATCCCAATCATAGCCGCGTTCTTTGGCTACGATTCTAGCTCTTTCTGCTCCTTCATTAAATACTGGTTCCAACTGTCTCCACTGACTGAGAATGAGAATTTTATAAACTTCCCGTTTCTGGTCTTCGGGGAGTTGTTTGAATAAGTCGATAACTTGTTCATTGCTTAAGGTTAAGTTCGGCATAGGTCGCTTCTAGACACCAGCATGATTAATCAGTTTAACACGGGTCCTTAGCGGGTCGGGGAACCAGAGGGAATTTTCGGCCATGGTGACAACAGTAATTGTTTTTCCCAACCTATCGGAAAACTCGACACTATAACCCGTTTCTAATCCCTCAATTTGATGTTTTTCTACCAATTTCCCACGTCTCCTGCGGATAATCATTCTTCGGGAATGTTTTGTAGTAAAATTACATCGGAATAAAGTTCATAAATTGCGTTCATTAATTTCTCTTGTTTTCAATAAATTCTTTCCTATCTCGCTCGTATTAATCTATCATTTTTTTAACGTCAGATGGTGACTTTCTTAATGGGCTTAATGGATCCATAAATTTTTCGGATGGTAACTTTCCTACTATATCCATCAATTTTTCGATGGGATATTGTCTAGCTTCTATAGAATTTGCTTCTTCTTGTATTAATCCTACTTCTTCAGGAGTTAATATCAGTCCTTCAAGTTTCTGCTCTGCGTTCTCGATTGTTTCAATTAAGTGTTTGTATATTTCTTTGGCCACACTTAAGTCCTCATTGGTAAAAAGATTATTATGAGCTACTTTGTTTCTGATTTTATGCAGTTCCTCCCAATCAGATTGAAAATTTCTGTCTTTAAATGATTCCTTAAAAAACTTATCATAGTTGCTTTTAATTTCTTCTTTTAATTTACGAATTGCTTCGGGAGTTTCTTCAAGCCTATCAATTTTTTTAATTAAATCCTCTTTGGTTATACAACCAGATGAAAGCTTGTATATAATCTCACCTAAATTACCAAAATCTATCAGATAGAGTTTATTGTCAATACAGCTTGCAAATTCTGTTTCATTATTTTTTCTGTCCTTGACTTTCCTGCTAAAATCTTGGGGGGATCCCGTTGTCCACCAATTCACTCCTATCTTGGTTGTCATGAATTTCGTTATGTAGGCTCTTAAATGGTTTTCCACACGATAAATATAAGGATAAATTTGAACAGCAATCTGCTCAGAAATTTCGTCTTTTACTATATACAGTGTTTCTAATTTTTGTTCTTTGAAAAAATTTAAAATTGGAATACGTTGAGGTTCTAAACAATCATATTCTCCCTTTACAACAATTGAAAAACCTGTAATACATTTATCTTTGCTGTCTTGATCAAATTTAATTGGATTTACTGTAATTTCTATAAAATTATCCTTGATTTGGCGACTGTTACAATCTATTTGTTGTGTTCCCTTCCAAAATGAATTATTCGAGGCGAGAAGATAGACTAAATTATCAGGAGTTTTGATATGAGATTGATTAGAAGTGTCAAATGCAAAAATTTCAAAGGTGAGAAAATTGTTTTGTG
Source organism: Microcystis sp. LE18-22.4A (assembly GCF_027531105.1). Taxonomy (NCBI): domain Bacteria; kingdom Bacillati; phylum Cyanobacteriota; class Cyanophyceae; order Chroococcales; family Microcystaceae; genus Microcystis; species Microcystis sp. LE18-22.4A. Next base: position 5,289 of record NZ_JAPZRB010000145.1, on the reverse strand, counting down.
TGTCCATTGGAATGACAGGAGTTAGGTCTATAAACAACATCTACCCTCTATTTTAACTTGTCTATTGAAAAAAAGGGGGCTTATTCAGCCCCCCATAAAACCCTAACTACCGCCAATCCTTGCCACATCGCGGGCGTTGGCTTCAAAAGCCGCATCGAGGGCAGAATCGCCGGTTAAACCAGAATCTAACGCCTCTTTAATACACTGCAACATCCGCTTATAATCCTTGGGCATTACTTTAACAAACTTGGGCAACATTTCCGACCAATTTGCTAAAACCAGGGACGCTTTTTGACTTTGGGTATAATCAGCATGGCGTTGAATTAACTCGCGTAAATCGTCGATTTCTTCCCCTTCTAGCGCCTCTAAAGCTACCATTTGGGTATTGCAACGAGTGGCGAAATCCCCCGACTCATCGAGGACGTAGGCGACACCACCACTCATCCCGGCGGCGAAATTGCGACCGGTGGGCCCTAAAACAACGACTTTACCCCCAGTCATATACTCGCAAGCGTGGTCGCCAACGGACTCAACCACCGTAGTCACCCCAGAGTTACGCACCCCAAAACGTTCCCCAGCAACCCCAGAAATATACACCTCACCACTGGTCGCGCCGTATAAAGCCACATTACCGATGATAATATTCTCCTCGGCCACAAAAGTGGAACCTTTGGGCGGATAAACGATGATTTTGCCACCGCTTAAACCCTTACCCACATAATCATTGGCATCCCCTTCTAACTCCAGTGTCACCCCTTTGGGAACAAAAGCACCGAAACTCTGCCCCGCGCTGCCCTGAAAATGGAGATGTACGGTATCTTCGGGTAAACCCTCCCAGTGACGTTTAGTGATTTCGTTGCCTAAAATCGTCCCCACCACGCGGTTAATATTTTTAATCGGTAGTGTCGCCTTGACTTTTTCGCCTTTTTCAATGGCATCTTTGCATAAATCCAGTAAAACGGTTATATCCAAGGACTTATCTAAACCGTGGTCCTGGGGAATCTGGCAATAGCGTCCTACCTCTGGAGCTACCTCCGGTTGATAGAGAATCGGAGTTAGGTCAATTCCTTTCGCTTTCCAATGTTCTACAGCCTGTTTTGGCTCTAATACATCAGTTCGCCCCACCATTTCATTTAAGGTGCGGAATCCCAATTCGGCCATAATTTCCCGCACTTCCTGGGCGATAAATTTCATGAAATTCACCGTATATTCGGGATCCCCGATGAAATTCTTCCGTAATAACGGATCCTGAGTCGCTACCCCCGCCGGACAGGTATTAAGATGACAAACCCGCATCATAATACAGCCTAGAGTTACCAGTGGCGCGGTCGAAAAACCGAATTCTTCGGCCCCCAATAGCGTCGCTACCACCACATCGCGGCCGGTTTTCATCTGGCCATCGGTTTCCACCGCAATGCGACTGCGAAGATTATTTAACACCAATGTTTGATGGGTTTCTGCTAGTCCCAACTCCCAGGGTAAACCCGCGTGTTTAATCGAGGTTTGCGGTGAGGCACCGGTCCCACCATCGAAACCAGAGATTAAAACCACGTCGGCGTGAGCTTTAGCGACTCCGGCGGCGATTGTGCCAACTCCCACCTCAGAAACCAGTTTTACGCTCACTCTGGCCGCACGATTGGCATTTTTTAGGTCATGAATCAACTCCGCGAGGTCTTCAATCGAGTAGATATCGTGGTGGGGTGGGGGAGAGATTAAACCGACTCCGGGGGTGGAGTGACGGACTTTGGCAATCCAAGGATAGACTTTTTTACCCGGTAATTGACCGCCTTCGCCCGGTTTTGCCCCCTGGGCCATCTTTATCTGCAATTCTCGCGCTTGGGAGAGGTAAAGACTGGTGACACCAAAACGGCCGGAAGCCACCTGTTTAATGGCACTATTTTTCGAGTCTCCCCGTTCATTTGTCCAAGTGTAGCGCTCGGAATCTTCGCCCCCTTCCCCGGTGTTCGACTTGCCACCGATACGATTCATGGCAATAGCGAGGGATTCGTGGGCCTCTTTGGAAATAGACCCGTAACTCATGGCCCCGGTTTTAAAGCGTTTCATAATCGCTTCAATCGGTTCCACTTCTTCGATGGGGATACTTTCCCGGTTTTTAAAGGTTAATAGTCCCCGCAGGGTGAAGAATTTTTGATTTTGTTGGTTGACCAGTTGGGAATATTTCTTAAAGAGGTCGTATTTGCCCAATTTTACCGCTTGTTGCAGGGTGTGAATGGTTTCTGGGCTAAAAAGATGGGCTTCCCCGTCCTTACGCCATTGATATTCACCGCCAATATCGAGGGTATGCACATTCACGTCCCGGTCGGGGAAAGCGTGGCCGTGTCTGAGTAGGGATTCCAGGGCAATAATTTCTAAATCGGCCCCTTCAATGCGGGAAGCTGTCCAAGTAAAATAGCGATCGACTACCGATCGATTTAAGCCAATAGCCTCGAATATTTGCGCCCCACGGTAGCTTTGCAGGGTAGAAATGCCAATTTTAGAGGCCACTTTAATTACGCCCTTGGTGGCGGCTTTTATGTAGTTTTTACAGGCACTCTGGTGGTCAACTCCTACCAATAAACCTTCCTCGATCATACTGCCGAGGGTGGCAAAGGCTAGATAGGGATTAATCGCACCGCAACCATAACCGAGGAGAAGGGCGTAGTGATGCACTTCCCGGGGTTCGCCGGATTCCAGGACAAGGCCGACTCTGGTGCGGGTTCCCTGCCGGATGAGGTGATGGTGTAAACCGGCAACCGCCAGCAGTGAGGGAATCGGGGCGTGATTTTTATCGATACCTCGATCGCTTAAAATAATAATGCTCGCGCCCGCTAAAATTGCCTCGTCCACCTCTTGACAAATTGCCTCAATTGTGCTACGCATCCCCTCGACTCCCGAAGTGGGATCGAAGAGAATGGGAATAGTCACGGTTTTAAATTCGCTATTGCCCTGTAAACGCGCTAATTGGGCGTTAGTGAGGATGGGAGAGTTAAGTTTAATCAGGTGACAGCTTTCCGGCTGCGGATCCAAGAGATTTCTCTCCGCGCCGATAGTGGTGATGGGAGAGGTGATAATTTCTTCGCGAATTGAGTCAATCGGGGGGTTAGTGACTTGGGCGAATAACTGCTGAAAGTAATCATAAAGCAGTTTTGGGCGATCGGACAAGACGGCTAGGGGTGTATCGGAACCCATGGAACCCACTGCTTCCACTCCATCCCGGCCCATGGGGGCTAATAAAAGACGTAATTCCTCAAAAGTGTAACCGAAAGCGGTTTGCTGTTGAATTAGGGAAACAGCAGTTTCCGGTGGCGCAGTTTCAACGGCCGGTAAATCATCTAAATTGACTAAATTTTCGTTTAACCACTGGCGATAGGGATGAGCTTTGGCAATACCTTCTTTTATCTCCTCATCGGCCACGATACGACCTTCTTTCATATCCACAAGGAACATCCGGCCGGGTTGCAGACGACCTTTAAAAGCGACGCGTTCCGGTTCAATGGGTAAAACTCCCGCTTCCGATGCCATGATTACTAGGTCATCTTTGGTGACGTAGTAACGGGAAGGACGTAAACCATTGCGGTCTAACACTGCTCCCATCATCGTACCATCGGTAAAAGCGATCGAGGCCGGACCATCCCAGGGTTCCATCAAACAGGAATGGTATTCATAAAAAGCTTTTTTCTCATCACTCATCGATTCGTGGGCCGCCCAGGGTTCAGGAATCATCATCATGACAGCGTGAGGGAGAGAACGCCCCGATAAAACCATTAATTCTAGGGCATTATCAAAAATTAAGGAGTCACTACCCTCGATATTAATTACCGGCTGGATTTTTTTGATGTCTTCCCCGAACAAGGGTGAGGCAAACATCGACTGACGGGCGTGCATCCAGTTAATATTACCTCGCAGGGTATTAATTTCGCCATTGTGGGCAATATAACGGTAAGGGTGGGCGCGTTCCCAACTGGGGAAGGTATTGGTACTAAAACGGGAATGGACTAATCCTAAAGCGCTTTGAAAGTCGGGGTCGCGTAAATCGGGAAAATAGTCACCCACCTGTACTGGCATTAATTGCCCTTTATAGACAATGGTACGACTAGAAATACTGCAAGGATACCAGTAACGATTAAAGGATTGACGACTGAGGTGGGAACGTTTGCGAATAACGTATAATTTGCGTTCAAAGGCCAGATCATCGCTTAAATTGGCATCGCGTTCGATGAAAACCTGTTCGATAAAGGGTTCGGTAGATTTGGCCGAATTGCCTAAACTGGAGTTATCCGTGGGAACATCACGCCAACCGAGAACTTTTAACCCCTCTTCGGCGGCGATTTTCTCGAATTCCTGCCGACCTTTCCCGCGAATTTCGGCATCGGGGGCCGTGTAAAGCATTCCTACCCCGTATTGTCCCGCTGCCGGTAAGGTAAAACCTAGATTACTGGTCACTTTCCGGAAAAATAGGTCGGGGATTTGGCATAAAATACCCGCCCCATCTCCGGTATTTTTTTCCGCACCGCACGCGCCACGGTGATCGAGGTTTAGTAAAATTGTTAAGGCTTGTTCAACAATATCGTGGGACTTTTTCCCCGTTTTATGAACGATAAAACCGACACCACAAGCATCATGTTCAAATCGGGGATCGTATAGTCCTTGTTTCCGTGGAGTTTGATTGTTATTCATCTTGTCTAATAGCCTAGCAGTCTGGAAGGGAATGGCCTAGAGGGTGAGCCAGAGTAGCGATTCTAGGTATATCAATTTTGTATCCAGACTGGACCTTCGGTCTTATATCTTAAGGAAATGTTTCGATGTGACAAGGGTTCCTTTATGCCGAAGAGATTATTCACGAATTTTTTAGCAGCGGATCGATTAAGTCGTCGGGAACGCGGTTATGCTCGATATAAGCGTTAATTTCCTCTAGATGGTCGCTGTAATAGGTCAACGCACTGAAAATCTGACTTAACGTCAGATGGGGCATTCCTAGGGGTATTTCTTCGGGAGCGACCCCCAGACGCCAAGTTTCGACGATGGCGCGGACGGGTGTACGCGTTCCTTTGATAATTGGTTCCCCGTGTAAAATCTCGTCGTCTCGAACGATATAGAGATATTCGGTCGCTTGAACCATCGCGGTTTTCTGGAGTGGATATCGTTTAGTTTATCGAAAATTTGGGTTAAAACCCCGTCCTTTTAGGACGGCTTTAAGCTACAATGGAAAAAGCGATAACCAAGCTAAAAACTGAACCTTGACAACAGATAGTAGGGGGTTTTGTTCAGAAAAGAATTCAAATTCGGCCT
>NZ_JAPZRB010000085.1:0-14217 GCF_027531105.1 Microcystis sp. LE18-22.4A | reverse complement strand
ATTAATCTCTAGAGTAAGGGATTCCCTCTGTAGCCATGTTTTTGCTGATTTTCTGCCCCGAAACAAGCTATAATGGTCTAAAGGTCAAATTTGAAAATTTTTGCCTCAAACCCTATCGGCGTAAGAACTTCAGGATTTTGTGTCCAGTAGTTCATTGGTATTGTATTGCTTGAACTCAGGCTCTGTAAGACTTTTAGCCATAGCTAGTATTTTTATACGGGGGAAGTCCAGGAATAAGTCTTAATAATCTTAGAGGTGCTGGATTCCTTGCCCTGACTGGGTTCTGGGACGGGATCGTTTCCTACAGTGCGAGGATGTTTCCCACAGTGCGAGGGTGTTTCCTGTAGGAAACTTGATGGTACTGTAGGAAACTCTCCCGCATCACAGGAAACCGTGTTTCCTACAGGAAACTTTTCCGCATCACAGGAAACCGTGTTTCCTACAGGAAACTCTTCCCCGTCGCGGGAGACCTGATCTCCTTTAGGAAACGTTTGCAGCTTGACCAGTGCTTCGGTGATTTCTAGATCGATGTAACCTTTATCGCTAAGAACTTTCAGGGCTTTGGAAACCGTGCCTTTCTGGAGTCCCGTGGCGGTTGCCACATCCGTGACCTTGACGCGCAGATCGCGACCGCCGAACGGATCGATCGTTCTCAGATAGTAGAGAACTCGAACTTCCGCGTATCTCAATTCTTTGGTGACTTCGAGCCACTCTTCTGGTTTTAGCGCGTAAAACTTGCCTTCTATCTTGTTCTGTGTCATAATAGTTATAGTTTTTGTGCGAAGGTATATACTTTCTAGGGAAAGCGATGTACTTTTCGTGAATTTGCCCCATAACCCGAAAAGAGTTGGGGCTTGTTTTCTAGGTAGGTGACGTCTCAAAATTCCCTTAATGTGGATATCAATTGCTCTTAACCTCATTTCGGTTTAAAAGACTTCCTACTCAGTCCTCTGTTGATTTACGCTCCCGCAATCGCACTAAAAAGTATATGTTTTAATTGTATATGTATATAATTAAGAAATCCATCCCTTGAGGGAATTTTCTGTTGCTATATTGGGTAAAATAGTGTAGAGAAGTTAAAGGGTTGTTCAATGGAAACTAGAGGGAAATACAAGGGCAGGAAGGAAAATCCACCGAATCCGGACGGTAGGCCTCTGACTTATGAAGAGCCGAAGAAACGCCGCAATCTAAGCGTGACTCAGGCTGGGTGGGAAGAAGTTCAGGCGATTGCGGAACAGTACAACCTATCCGTGTCGGAAATGTTGGAACGGTTGGCCCGCGGTGAGTTTGAACTGGTGCGGAAGGTTTCTTATTGACATCTCCCCACTTTAAAAAGACGGGGATTCTAATCGGTGAATAGAAGCGGGTTGAAACCAGCAATTCTCATTTTGAAACGATTTTGCCTTGTTTCAGCGATCTAGAGGTTCGTTAAGAATTATTAACCCCTCTAGGTGCAATGCTTTTAATGTCATGAAACCTTAAAATGAGAATTGCTGGCGACAGGTGGTTCTGACTTGGATTCGTCGCCTAAAATCTCATCTGTCTTCAAACGAGTCTTAATCAATGAAAAGAATCCTTATTCTGTCAGCAAATCCCAAAAACACGACTCCATTGCGTCTTGATGAGGAAATGCTCGAGATTAAAGAAGGGCTACGACGAGCAAAACAACGAGATAATTTCGTCATTGAAACAGGGCAAGCCGTGAGGTACAGAGATATTCACCGTGCCATCCTCGACTTTGAGCCGAACATTGTCCATTTTTCAGGACATGGTGCGGGGGAAGAAGGGTTAGCCTTTGAAGATGAAACAGGTCAAGTTAAGTTAGTTGAGGCTCAAGCATTAGCAAGTTTATTTAACTTATTTGCTGACCAAATAGAATGCGTAGTTCTCAATGCTTGTTATTCGGAGGTTCAAGCAAAAGCGATCGCAGAGCATATTTCTTATGTGGTGGGGATGAGCAAAGCCATTGGGGATAAAGCAGCCATTGAGTTTGCGGTGGGTTTCTATGATGCTTTAGGCGCAGGAAGGACGGTGGAATTTGCTTATAAATTAGGCTGTAATTCTATTGAGATAGCAGGAATATCAGAACATCTAACTCCACAATTGTTGTCTAATTCTGACATATTGACCAATAAAGTTTCGTCTCAAGCAGAAGTCAATCCATCGGGAGAACCCTCAACAAAATATAATCAAAAACAAACCACCATTGATCAATTAGATTCAGAATTAAAGGAAAAAGAAATGCCCTCAGTTTTTATTTGTTATTCCCACAAAGATGAAATATGGAGAGATAGGCTTTTAGAATTTCTGCAATCTCTTAACTTTGAGAAACAAATAGTTTGGTCAGATCTTGATTTAGAACAGGGGGATATTTGGGATGAAAAGATTAAAGAAGTCTTACCCAAAGTAACGGTAGCAGTTGTTTTAGTAAGTCAAGCTATTCTTAATTCTACTTATGTTCGTAATGAAGAGTTACCTCGTCTTTTGCAAAGATTTGAAGATAAAGAAGTACGGATAATTCCTTTATTTGTTAAATATGCAGATGTTGAAAATGTTCCTTTTCACTACACGAATGAACAGGGAGAAGCTAAAACATTTTACTTAAATCAAGCTCAGTCTCCCCGTAATAATTCTCCTCGTAATCCTCTTTATATTTTACCTGAAGCAGAGCAAGATAAAGTCTTATTATCTGTTGTTCAAAATTTGCGATCGCTTATAGATAAAAAAAAAAGATAGAAGTTCCAAATGATTCTGTTTTAGAAGAAGTTACTCAAAGATCAAAGGCGAGTATTTCGCATGATAATTTTATCAATCGAAATTCTCTTGATTTTGATAATGCACGTCTATATTTATCAATAAAATTGAAGAAGGTAAGTTCTCAAAGTAATAATAGTGAATCTGAAAAATTTTCTGTTGATACTAAAGTCTCAATTCCTCAATCTTCTACAGACTATCAACAGGAAAATTTATTAGAAACTTTTCAAGAGAATGCACCTTATACTCAAACTGAGATAGAAGAAAATATCCCCAATCTACTAGAAGAATGTTATCAAAAATTAGAAGAAATTGGATTTGATCAAGATATTCATTTAGCAATAGAGTGGGTGTTTGATGATGATTTATTTTCATTAGATGTTGACTGTTGGAAATTTAAAGAAAATGAATTTTGTCGTTCTAAAAGAATCGGTTGTGCTTCTTTTGAATCTGTTCATATTCGGTCTTATCGACGGTTAAAGACAAAACGTTGTCTTGACATCTGGAAAAAGAAATGGGATTGGCTGACAAAAAACGCTAATAAGATGAAGATAAATAACTATATATTCGCCTCTCAAACTAATGACAGAAATGATAATGATTTAAAAGTTATGGACTCGCAAGAAATGATTTTTGGGATTAACTTGCCGACGGATTTACTGAGACTAGAAAATATCAGCTATGAGTTTATTATAGAGAGGGGAATTCCTTTAGCCTTGTGGTCTAGATGTCAAAATTCTGCTGTCAATCATACCAGTGACTTAGATGAGTTAATTAAGCCTAAAAAAGATAATGAGGAAAATCTTAAAGACGGGGAGGATAATGTGTTGAATCTTGAAAACTTAACCAAATCTGTCGAAGTGAAGAGACTAGAAGCTACCGAAGAAGAGCCTTTTCATTTAGGCCATCATCTTTGCTTTTTATGGGAAAATCCTTATAACTATCCCACCAGCAAGAAATTAAAGCTTTAGTGAGTTCTGCTCATCAATTTCGTTAAACATACTAATACAAAGGAAAGGACATTATGAGTGATTGGCAAATTTTTAAAGGAACTAAAGAATCTCATTCTATTGAAAAATGGCCAGAACCACCCCCTTGGCGAAACTTTAACCAACAAGAACCCCAAAAACCAGCAAAGGAAACTTTTCAAGCCAACGAGAAAGTCATTAACGCTGTTAATATGGCCATTTATTTGCGTCGTCCCCTACTGGTAACAGGAAAACCCGGAACGGGGAAATCTAGTTTAGCCAAGGCCATCGCCTCGGAATTAGAATTAGGAGAGGTATTACATTGGCCGATTAATACCCGTAGTACACTGCAAGAGGGATTATACTATTATGACGCGATCGCTCGTTTACAGGATGCTCAAATTAATCAAGGAGAAGGAGTTAAAGATGCTCAACTGAATCAAGACAAGCCAAATAAATTTGATATCGGTGACTATATTCGTCTTGGTCCATTGGGAACAGCTATGTGTTCAAAGCAATACCCCAGAGTCTTACTGATTGATGAAATTGATAAAAGTGATATTGACTTACCTAATGATCTCTTAAATATTTTTGAAGAAGGCTATTTTGTCATAGAAGAACTTCAAAGACTGAAAAAGCATCAAGAGTATCATACAGTAACCGTTCAAACCTCTGATGGTCAGACCCATGAAGTAGTCGATGGACGTATTCCCTGTGAACAATTTCCCATTATTATTATGACCAGTAATGGAGAAAGGGAGTTTCCCTTACCATTTAAACGTCGTTGTATTCAATTGGAGATAAAAGAACCTAATAAAGAAGAATTGACCAAGATTGTCAAAGCTCATTTAGAATTAGGAGATGATTTAACCCAAGAAATTGAAACCCAAATTCAGAAATTTTATGAAAAACGAGAGAAGGGACCTCTAGCAACAGACCAATTACTTAATGTTGTCTTTATGTTAATGAATAAACCCTTACCTAATGCCAAAGAAAAGGAAGCAATTATCGAGCGTTTAATGGCTTATCTGAACACTACTGGAGAGAAATAAAGGTGATGTTAGAACAGTTCGTAGCCTTTGTTGATACAGAAAAATGGGAACTTGATTCGATTCAGATAGCTGAAGTTTTATGGTTTGTCCGGACAGTTAATCCTTTAATAAGAGGAGAAGCAGATGGAGCTTACCAATTTTGTCTATTGGCTTTTTTAAAAGGAGTTGAAAACCTGGGATTATGTTTAGTTTGGGGGACGATTTTAGAAAAATGGGAAACTCCCCAAATTGAGTTTACGAAATATCAGCAAGAACTGATGATGATTACTCTCTTTTGGACTCTCATAGAAAAGGGTTTGTATTCCATCGCCTTGCTATTATTTTTAGAAAAAAAGGGGGTTGGTAAGAAATTAACAAAACCTCCTTTATCAGAGCTTAAATATCCTCTGACTTCACCATCAAACAAACCTGTTTCTTCTACTGCTATTGAGCCAAACCCTTATCCCACAGAACAATTACCTATTAAATTACCAGACACAGGAATCTTCCGCAATACTTTAGAATTAGGACGCTTACTTAAACCCCTAAAACAGAAAATTAATTCTCGTATTGCTCAGGAATTAAATATCAAAGAAACTGTCAAGCGAAGTGCCGAACTTAGTACCCCTACTCAGCCTCGTTATTTTCCTGTTCTAACTCCTAAAAAAGAACGTTGGTTAGACGTGGCCTTACTAATAGAAGATAGCAAATCCATGATTCTTTGGCAATCTTTATTAAAAGAAGTACAAGATTTTCTCGAACATTTAGGAGCATTTCGTGATATAAAACCCTATCGAATGAACTGGGATGATTTGACAAAAACCTTGCAAATTTCTTCTTTTTATTCATTTTCTCAGTACCTATCTCCCCAAACATTAAATGCTCCTGGTAGCCGACGCTTAATTTTGATAGTTAGTGATTGCATTTCACCTGCTTGGATTAGTGAACAATTTATTGATATTCTTCAACAATGGTCAAGCCAAAGTCTGTTAACTGTCTTGAATCCTTTTCCTGAAAGAATATGGGAACGCACTAACCTTGATTATGCTATAAAAATTCGATTAGGCAATAAAAAAAAGGGACTTACTCCCCAAAGTTGGCAAGCTATTCCCCTGGAATCTTGGCAGATTAAAGGGTTTGATAAACAAGCTTTGCTTAAATTAGTTAAACTACCAATTGTCAGCTTAGAATCGGAATCGATAAAAGCTTGGGTTAATGTGATAATGGGAAAAGGAATAAGCTGGTGTTCAGGGGTTTGGTTAGGGTCTAATTTTATGTATTCTTATGAAGAAGAAGAAGAAGACGATGAGAAAAGTCTGACTACTCTTCAACAAATTAATAACTTTTATGCAACTTCTTCACAACTTGCTTGGGAATTAATTCAGTGGTTATCGGCCATTCCTGTCAGTTTTTCCACCATTCGTTTAGTACAAAGAACCTTATTGCCTGAATCCACTCAAGTTCATGTGGCAGAAGTGGTCATGGGAGGATTATTAAGTCCTATTACCCCCCTTAATTATTATCAGTCTAACTATCCCATTCAATTTGAATTTAAACCGGGCATTCGAGAGACTTTTTTAGATAAAATAGCCGCAGATAAACAAATAAATAAAAAAGAGTTTTGCCTAAGAGTGATTGGTAGTTTAACGGAAAAAATTGCTAGTCATTTTGGCTATCAAACCATTCGTGAATTTGAAGCCACTCTCTTAACCAATCCTTTAGAATTAAGTGGAGAAGATGACCTAGAATTAATTCAAGCTTTTGCAACTATTTCTGTCTCTACCCTACGACAATATGGAGAAGAATATGCCCCTTATATTAGGAAATTAGATAAAAGTCGAGCGCGGTTAAATCTTGTCTCTGCTGTTGAGGGTAACTCCATCGGTTTTAATTGGATAGATTTTCTGGAAAGTATAGCCCAAAGGCATCACTTAACGGACATTGAAACAGAAACCTTAATCAATTTCTTGCCAACTCCAAGCCAATCTTATTCTATCCCGGAAGTAGCCAAACAACTTCTCCTTTCTCCTTCAGCAATTAGTAGTCGTCTCACTGGCATTTATTGTAAATTTGAAACCTTAAATCCTAATTTATTCCAATCAAAAAAATATAATAAATTATCGACCCTAAAGCTATACCTATACTCTCAATATGTCAAAGTTAGTTTCTTGCATCAATTAGCTATTCCTGACTATGCCATTCCTCAATTAGAAACCTTAGAACTTTTTGAATTTGAATCCGAAGTAGCCACGATCACTTTTGAACCAGTCATAACAGACTTATTGAGCCAAAATCTCCGTAACTTTTCCTTTGAAACCCCCACAGTAAACCGTCGCGGCGAAATCATTAAAACTACCACCCACACCGCTAACTGTTTCACAGAAACTCTACCAAATAACGTTGACCTCGACATGGTATCTATACCTGGTGGTACTTTTACGATGGGTTCTCCTAAAAATGAAAAAGATAGCCATTATAATGAACGTCCCCAACATAATGTAAAGGTTCCTCCTTTCTTCATGGGGAAATATTCCATTACTCAAGGTCAATGGAAAGTGATCGCCACCAGAACAGATTTAAAAGTAAAAATAGACTTAAAAGAAGATCCATCTTATTTTAAAAAACCCTATCAAGATCAAGACAGAGAAATAGATAGATGGCTTAGACCCGTTGAAAGAGTCAATTGGTATGAAGCTGTAGAGTTTTGCCAGCGACTGTCTAAGCTAACGGGGAGAGATTATAGACTGCCTTCGGAGGCACAATGGGAATACGCTTGTCGTGCTATGACAGAACCCCTAGACCTCGCAAAAGGTGAATCTTACCCACCCTTTTACGTTGGAGAAACCCTCACTGATAAGTTAGCCAACTATAATGCTTCTAGAACTTATGCCTCGGAACCCAAAGGCGAAAATGGAAAGGAAACTATCCCCGTTGGTCAATTTCCCCCGAATGCTTTCGGATTATACGATCTGCACGGAAATGTCTGGGAATGGTGTATGGATGACTGGCATGACAATTATGAAAATGCGCCTAGTGACGGTAGTGCTTGGCTTGATAATAATCAAGAGGAAAATATTGATGCTGAAAATAGCCTAGAATCTACTGAAAAAGACGAAAATAATCCATATTCTGTCATGCGGGGCGGTTCCTGGGGCAACTATCCTCTTATCTGCCGTTCCGCGATTCGCATCAGCTATTACCGCCGCGACTACCGCTACTACTATATCGGTTTTCGGGTAGTCTGCGTATTCGGGAGAACTCTCTAACCCTTTTTCCTTTTTCCCCTTTTACCCTTTACTCTATGTTTTACTTTTTCCTTTTCCAAGCGGATCGCTATATTTTTGATTTTCCAATATCAAGGTTTGATGACATTAACCAAAGACAGGTTGATCGAATATATTTGTTAAACTGAGATCTGGTACCTAGTCTAAAATCCCAGATTTTTTACCGAGTTAATCAGGGTTTTAGGCTTTAAAAGTCGGGGATTTGTGGTTTTTCAATTATGGTGCAGTATCTGAGCTAAAACTATTACCAAGATGAAGGAATTATCAATTATTCAAAAAACCTATGATCTAATCAAGTATTATGTGCCTATAATCGAGAGATTCCCCAAAGTTTATAAATTTACGGCAGGGGATAGAATCGTCAATCAATTGTATGATTTATTAGAGGGGTTAATTAAGGCTAAATATGAGAAAAATAAATTAAACGCCCTAATTAACTTAAATGTTCAATTAGACATTTTACGGCATCAAACGAGACTAATATTAGATTTTCAATTAATTGATCTAAAACGTTATCAGTATGTTAGTCAAAAAATTGATGAAATTGGTATAGAATTGGGAGGCTGGATTAAAACCCAACGTCAACGAGAATAACATCATTGAAGCAAACAACGGTTTAAAATATTATGAAAACAGTTAAATTGAATGAGCTAGAAAAAGAGGCTTTATTAACTCAAAAAGAACCAATTGCCATAGAATATAATAGCAAAATTATAGGCTATTATAAGCCTGTTATTGATTCCCAGACAGCCAAAAAAGCAAAGGAAGAACTTGATATAATTATGGAAAAAGTATTAAAAGAAATAGGTTTGACTGAAGAAGAATATGTGTCAATGTTTATGAAGATTGAAGAATCCTGCGTTTAGTGGTTGACACGAATATTTTAGTGGCTGAACTTCTTAGAAAGCGAGAAAGAGATTCAATTATATCAAAAAGCTTAGAGTTATTCTTAGCTGAAAAAATGAGAGAGAAAGTTTAATATGAATTACAAAAGCGAATTTCCATTATTGTGAATAAAACAAATTTAACTCAAGAATTAGGCCAACTGCAATTAGAAGCCATCTTAAGACTAATTGATAGTAAAATTATCACCTTGCCTTTATCGTTTTACCAAGAACTAAAAGCAGAGGCTAAAAAAGGGATTTCTAGAGATTTCAATGATTGGGAAACTGTAGCCTTAGCCTTACCCGACGCAATTTGGACAGAAGATTATGATTTTTTCCGTTGTGAATGTCCAACGTGGATAACTCAAACCATATTAATTCAAATTAATTAATATCCTAATTTCCTGCAAACGTTAATCTAATAATTTCCTACCACTATGAAACGTTACGGTAACTTATATCCTCAAATTATTGACTTTGATAATCTTTATCTATCAGCTAGAAAAGCTCAAAAAGGAAAGCGGTTTAGAGAGAATGTTTTACAATTTAATTATAACTTAGGAACGGAATTATTAAAAATTCAGCAAGAACTAAAAGATAAAACCTATCAACCAGGAAGCTATCGAACTTTTCATCTAAGAGATATAAAAAGTCGTTTGATTTCGGCAGCCCCCTATCGAGATCGAGTTGTTCACCATGCTTTATGCAATATCATTATTCCCATTTTTGAGAGAACTTTTATTAGTGATACTTATGCCAATAGAGAAGGTTATGGAACCCATAAAGCCTTGATGCGCTTTACCGATTTTGCTCGTTCTAGTCGTTATGTTTTACAATGTGATATTAGAAAATATTTCCCTAGTATCGATCATGAAATCCTTAAACAACTCATCAGACGAAAAATCAAATGCCCAGATACCCTCTGGCTAATTGATGCCATTATTGATAACAGCAACGAACAAGAAGAAGTTAACCATTATTTCCCAGGAGATGATTTACTCACGCCCATACAACGTAGACATGGTTTACCAATAGGAAATCTAACCAGTCAATGGATGGCAAATATTTACTTATCAGGCTTTGATCATTTTGTTAAAGAACAACTCAAAGTCGCTAAATATGTGCGGTATGTGGACGATTTTTCTTTGTTTTCTGATGACCATCAATTTCTCAAAGATGCTCGAATATTGATTGAAGACTATTTAGTCCAACTCAGGTTAAAAATTCACCCCATTAAGAGTCAGTTATTTGAAACAAAACATGGTTCCAGCTTTCTAGGGTTTCGGATTTTCCCCGAAACAATTCGGGTGAGAAATAGCAACTTACATCGTGGCAGAAAAAGACTGAGAAAATTGCAAAAAGATTATGCCGAAGGTAAAATCAATGTAGAAGATATTAAGCGATCGCTTAACAGTTGGGAATCTCACTTGAAACATGGTGACACCTGGCGACTGAGGAAACAGATATTCAGTTCCCTTGTTTTTACGAGGAGTTGAAGAAGGGGAAGGCGAACCCGACTGCGGGGCGGTTCCTGGGGCAACAATCCTAATAACTGCCGTTCCGCGATTCGCAACAACAACAACCGCCGCGACAACCGCAACAACAATAACGGTTTTCGGGTAGTCTGCGTATTCGGGAGAACTCTTTACAGTCAGAGTTGGCAGGTGGGAATCTGTCAAGAGTGCGCCAGAGAGTTCAGCCTTTTCCTGAGATGCTGGTAACGGTATCCAAAAATCAAACTGGGTTGGGGAGCTTGGTAGGGTAAAACCGAACAGTTTTCCAGCCCTCCACTAATATTTTGGGAACTAGAAGCGTGAAAACACTGCAAGTAAAACGCCAAAGCCAAAAGTTTCGAGGCTATAGAGACTATATTGATGGTGTCCCCTTAGAAATGGTCTTGATTCCCGATGGAACCTTCACTATGGGTTCACCAGAGACAGAAGAAGGGAGCCATGCTGATGAAAGACCCCAACATCATGTAACCATTACCTCGTTTTTGATGGGACGTTACCCCATTACTCAAGCACAATGGCAAGCGATCGCTGCTAGAACCGATTTAAAAATTAATATAGACTTAGATGAAGACCCCTCTTATTTTAAAAAACCCTATCAAGATCAAGATAGGGAAATAGATAGATGGCAAAGACCCGTAGAACAAGTAAATTGGTATGGAGCAGTAGAATTCTGTGGGCGACTCTCTAAGCTAACAGGAAGAACTTATCAGCTACCATCAGAAGCCCAATGGGAATATGCTTGTCGAGGTGTGACAACACCCTTAAATCTAGAAAAAGGGGAATTTTATCCACCGTTCCACTTTGGGGAAACCATTACAACAGATTTAGCCAATTATCAAGGGGAAAAATCCTATGGCAAAGGGACACAAGGAGAATATCGCAAACAAACAACACCTGTAGGTTATTTTCAAGTCGTCAACGCCTTTGGACTCAGCGATATGCACGGAAATGTCTCGGAGTGGTGCGCTGATGACTGGCATGGTAATTATAAAGGAGCGCCTACTGATGGCAGTGCATGGCTTGATAGTAATCAAGAGAAAAAAGTCAAGTCTGAAAATGAACCATATTCTGGCAAAAATGATGATATTTCGCTAAATATTGTCCTGCGGGGCGGTTCCTGGGGCCTCAATCCTGATTACTGCCGTTCCGCGATTCGCGGCTTCTACTACCGCCGCGACTACCGCACCTACAATGGCGGTTTTCGGGTAGTCTGCGTATTCGGGAGAACTCTCTAACCCTTTTTCCTTTTTCCCCTTTTACCCTCATTCCCTATTTTTTCTCTTACCCTAACGGAAAATTCGTTAAGTGAAGATGGGTCGGTTAAATCTACTCGGTTGACCGTGGGAAATTCCGTCACCGTTACCGGTGAGCATCCCAGAAAAGGACAGACGGGGGAAATAACCGCGTTGCCCAATCCCTACGCGGCCATCATCCTTTTCGACGATGGCAACAGGGAAATGTTAGGTTCGGACTTCCTTTCCTCAAAAACCATCGATGTGGCCGCTAAATTTCAAGTCAAAGAAGGGCTGAATTACAAGGCCGGTAGCGGCTGTGAGTGGTATGTCAGGGTAGAACAGGCTACTTGGGAGCGGCTGCTAGGATATCGAAATCGCGTCGGTACGGCAACCATCGATGGGGCTATCAAACGAATGTTAGAAAGTATCGAGAACAGCCCACCCTAACGGAACCTTAACTTGGTTTGAGCTGCTCACTTAACGAATTTTTCGAGGTTCTCACTTAACGATTCGTTAAGTGAGGGGAGAATTGAAACTGACCATGGACACAACCCGATCCTTAGAGAGCGATCGATGACGTAGTGATCATCTTTCTGGGGGAGCAAATGATTTATCGAGTATTAACACGGAACAATTACAGATTAGAGAAACCAATTTTCAATCACTAAACCTTCTAAATCTTGAAAATCATCAACATTATTGGTAACTAAAGTCAAATTGTTGGTAAAAGCAATAGACGTTATCTGACCATCGACAAAAGCAGGACTCTTACCGAATTTAGACAATCTTGACCTTTCCCGTGCGTGATATTGGGCTGATTTTAAGTCATAATCGAATAAAGGTAGATTGGCTAAAATAACGTTATTTACATAGGGTCTGCTGAAAAAGTCATTGAAAAGTACAGGTCTCTTAATCAATGATTTCACTTAGCTACAAGCATAAGCTTTAGTTGTTGATTAATTTTTAAGTTATAACTTATCCTAATCATTGACCGAGAAAAAGTGCTGTTTTTCCATTTCAGACATAAAAAAGCCCAAAAAACCTGCCTCAACAGGTTAGAAAGATTCATGACTAAAAAAGTAATAGCAATCGCTGAAAAGGAAGTATGAGGAAGTTTAGCCATCACTTTACCTAAGCTAAATCTTCTTTTCCCCTGTCCAAATTTGCCCTCTATACAATTCCGAATCCTCTCATCATCGGTAGCTTGTTTCTTTTGTTCTTTACTAACATTTTTGGCTGGTCTTCCTAATGGGGGCCCACTGATTCTGATTCCCCTTTCTTTACACCAAGCTCGGTTTTCTCTGGTTCGATAAATTTTGTCCACATGAACTGATTCTGGATAGTATCCTGTATAGTCATAATAAGCTTCTATTTGTGCTTTTAAATCTCCCGATTCATTAAAGTTATCCCAACTAATCCGGTCTAAAAATATGTAACCATCTATACAGCTTGCTGAGAATTTAGCCCCAAATTCTACGGGTTTTCCAGCTTTTCCTCTGACTATCGGACGGATATGGGGTTGAGTTAAGCTGACAATTCTGTCTTCAATACTCTGTTTGTTATTTTGGTACATCCAGAGTTGTTGGCGATAAACTTCTGTGACTACTAATAACAGTTTATAGTCTCTTTTTTTCAAGCTTTGTAGAGAGGCTCCTTCTGCTAAAAGTTGTTCAATATGGTCGAGATTTCTTTTCAGATATTGCAGTTGTCTTTTTAGAGCTTTTCGTCTTTGTTTGACGGTAGGTTTTCTTTTTTTTGCTACTTCTAAATAACTTTTTCTGGCCAGGAGACGATAGGTTCTCGGTTTTTGAACAAGTTTTCCTTTTAAAGTTTCCTAGAGAATATCAATAATTTTTTCGGTTTGTTTTCTTCCTTGATTTAACAGGTTTAAATCCGTAGGATAACTAATATCTGCGGGCGCACAACTGGCATCTAAAATTAATTTACCTCGATTTTCTGGTTGACTTTGGGTTTCGCTCTCTAACTTTTTTTCGGTGTTTTCTTCTTCTTTTATTTCTCTCGAATTTTTGACCATAAAGCGATTCACTTTATTAATTAGTTCCAGAGTGATTCTTTCTCGAAAGTGAACCAACATTGACGCTTCAAACCGGGGTTCATTGCTGTAGGATGAAAAACCCAAGAAGTATTGTAAATAAGGATTTTCTTTGATTTGTTCTACCGTTTCTCTATCGCTTGTTCCTAATTTTTCTTTAATAATTAATGCTCCGAGTGCTGTCCTGAATGTTTTGGCGGGTGTGCCCATTTCTTCTGAAAAAAGTGATGCGTATTCCGCTTCAAATTCTGACCAGGGAATGAGGTTGGCCATAATTACCCAACGATTATCTTGGGATAATTTCCCCTCAAAGGGCAGCTCGAAGTTTTCTGGTGGGGTTGAGGGTAACTCGCTTTTACGGTACATTAGCACTAATTAGAGAAGATGCAAGGGTGATGCAAGGGTGATGCAAGGGTTTTAAGAGATTCTAGCAGATTTAAGTGCATTTGGGAAGCTCTCAATCAAGCTAAAAGCCCTTTCCTGTAAGGTTTTTA
>NZ_JAPZRB010000144.1:0-5033 GCF_027531105.1 Microcystis sp. LE18-22.4A | reverse complement strand
TATTTGGGAAATCATCTCAACGGTACTGTTGGGCAAACAGAAACCGACCCAAACGCCTTGGGAGAGTCCGGCCTCTGGATTTTCAGTGGAGACATTGAGAATCTAAGCTGTCTCGTTGAACAAGGAATTTCCGATAGTGATAGGTCAAGAATCCCCCGTCACAGCGTAGCTTGACGGGGGGAGTATGTCAAATTTTGCTGAGAATACGCTGGACTATATCCATTCCTGTGAAGGCTTGCCAGCCAAAAAGACCTAAAATGACGGCATTAAGGGTAATATGGGTGATTCTGGCCAATTCATTGCCTTTTTGCATTAAAGGTACTAAAGCGGCACTGATCGAGATTAAACCCACCATCCCTAAACCCGCCAGCAGATGGGGACCGACAAATAATTTACCGTTATTAATATAAGTCACCGCCATACCCCCGATCGTCCCCAAGACCATTAAAGCGAGGATTAGGGAGCCAATTTGATAGTGTTTAGTGCGAAAATCCTTGGGCAATAATTCTTTTTTTAGGTCTTTATCTGCTGTACGCGTCCGTCGCCATTGTAGCCCCGAATAGAGGGCATAGATAGTTAATCCTAATAAAACCCACATGAGAATGGGATGGCCAAATTGTGACCAAGTTTTTACGGCACTGGGAATCTCGAAGTTCATAGTTGTCTGTTCTCATCAAAGATCGCTTCTTAATAAAAATTAACATGAATCGCTCACTCTTCCTTATTTTTCGGGTGATTATACTTGTCAGACTAGATCAGCAAGATAGCTCACCATCACCACTACTCGCCACTCCCCGCTCTCCTATAGCTTTTAAACAGGATTTAGTAAGAATAATGCCAGAAGCGGCAAAACTAAGGGTTTCAACCTAGACGCAGTTTAGTGATAATTCTTTGACAATAGAGTTGAATTCCTTGCAGCTTGGCTAGGGAGAATTTTGGTTTAATGGGAAGGATCAGTAAAGACATAAAACTCATCCGCAGCAAGCGATAAATAAGGATAGTTAAAGTCGTATGTTTTTCGAGACTGAGAAGATAACTATAGATATTATGAGTTAGTCTTAGATAACCATAGCGACGGGTGATAGAAGATGGTTCATGAATGATTTTAATCTGATTGGTAACAACGACTAAATAGCCTTGATTTGCGTATCTTCGGGAAAAATCAAAGTCTTCGTAGTAGAGAAAGTAATCGGGATCAAAATGGGGACAAGTGGAAAAATTCGAGAAATTAATTAATAAACTGCATCCCGTCACCCAGTCAGGAATAAGATAGGGTTTATCTCCATAGTCTAAGGATTCCTCCACCACGTTAATTGTGCCGATTTTGGCATTAAATTTTCCCCAACCAAACCAGATTTTACCATCCGGTTCGTAAATTTCTGTACCAGCGATGGCAACTTCCGGATATTGCTGAAAAAATTTGCTTGCTTTCTCCAGAGAGTCCGGTAATAAGTAAGCGTCAGGATTAACTAACCAAACGATAGCTTCTCTGTCTTGTTGATAAATCCAATCAAGTCCCAGATTACATCCTTTCCCAAATCCTAAATTTTCCCCCGCTTCAATAATCTTGACTCTTTGCGCTGCTAAAGATTGGATATTTTTATCTTCAGTGGAATTGTTAACAATGATGAGAGTAGCAGATAAGTCATCGTCGAGGGAAGCGATTAAACGCTTAATTAATTCCGCGCAATTGTAGTTAACGGTCAATAGATAAATCATTACAGATAAAAGGTAGAGAATTACTTTTTCTGAAGACGACAGAGATTAAATTTTTCGATTTTGGTGGGAAAGGGTTGACAACTTTGGAAGTCAATAACGAGATTTTCCTTCGCTAAATCCCCCACTATATCAGGCGATTTTTTATTAAAGTCCGTCTGGAGAATGTAGAGAGATTCTGGGGGAGTATTAGCAATAAATGTCTCGGCATTTTTTCGCATTAAAGTTCCCTCACTGACTCCAGTATTGCCTTTGAGTCTCACAAAACGAGTCGAAGCGGGAAAATAAGGGACGATAAAAGATGTTCCTTCATCTCCCCAGATAACAATCGTGGAATTTTCGTAGGGTTTTAATGCTTGACTATCGATACCAAAATAATGATCTGACCATCCCATTCTCCACCAATCCATCGGTTTAACCGTAGTGACAATTAAGGAAAATATTACCAAATTTATGATTAATAATGGTTTCTTTCGAGGATAAAGATAGGCAATAATCAAAATAATTAAAGTGGGAGTGATTAATTCTAATGGCATTAGATAACGATAGATAGAAAATCCCACTAACCAAATAGAGTAAGCGGTCAGAGAAAAAGGCAGTAAAAACCCTAAAACTGGACCGTGGGTTAAGTCAGGTTCAGAGGATATATTGCGATTAGAAATGGCACGAACAATAATCAATACTATTAGTAAAATTATCAATAAATAGGTTATAGCTAATCGGCTATCTTGGAAAGGAACCTCAGATACAAGAGTTTGTCTCTGGATAAAATAAACAGGATAAAACAACCATTGCCAGATATCTTTAGGCAAATATTGTATCCCTTTAAAATTGTAGTCGGTTTCGATATAAGGAGATTGAAATATTTTATTATAGAAGGGAAAAAGAGGATTAGCAAACTTTGTCCACATTAAGATTATCCAATAACCAGCAGTGAGACTAAAACCCACGGCCATTGAGAGAATTGATAGGATTAAATTGCGTAATTTGTCTGACCAAGAATTAGGTAAAAAATTAATGGCTACCAAAAAGCTAATACCATATAAAGCATTGGTTAATTTCAACCCCGTTGCTAATCCTAATAAGAATCCAGCTAAAAGAATATTTTTAGAGGGAATTGGCAGATTTTTCCCTAAACTACTAACTATAAAAAATAATCCTCCCAGAACGAAAACACTGGTGGTATTATCACCAATACTGGTTCCTAACTCCGAAATATAGGCTGCCCCAAAAATACTGGTAATCGCTGCCGCTATGCTTAGAGTTATCTTGTATCTTTCGGAAACTTTATCTAGGGAATGATAGGTAATTAGGTGAACTAACCATTGATTTAACCCGTGAAATCCTCCCATTAAAAACCCCACGACAATCGGAGGCAGTTTTAGATAATAAATAGCGACGAAAAAGGGAACATCAATCAGGGGATTAAAAAAAGTTTGTATCTGCGCGGGTAGGACATCATACTTAAACCTTCCTGTCAATAACATATAGGGATTATAAAAATGATAGTTTCGTAAATCCCAACTAACATCTTGACCTAAAATAACCGAGATAATTCCTAAAGCAATAAAGTAGGTAATTGCCCAAAATAAGGGATGAGAAAGTGGAAAACGTTTCAGGATTGTCATAATTGAAAATTCAAAATTTATTTGTTTAGTTTGACTAGCTTAACTTGGCAATTTATAGTTAAGGATGAGATTAAGATTACCTAGTAACAATCCCAAAAAGACAATCAGCATGATTATCTTGACAAAATTAGTTAAAATTTTCGATTTTTTCTCGGTTAAATCATTAAAGAAAAATCCCCCTAAAGTAATTGCTGTTCCGATAATAAAGTAATATCTACCGTAAGGGGAACTCAAAACCCAATCCTTAATATTTAAATTCACCGACCAAACGACAAGAAAAATAAAGATAGTGGCAGCACTGATAAAATCAGGGTTCTTACGAAAATCGTCTAAGAATATACCAAGCACTAGAAAGAGAAATCCATAGTAAGGAATTACATACCAAGCATAGTAATGACTTTGAGCGCCAGAAAAAATGAGAAGAATTGTATAGATTAATATAGGAAAAATAATTAATCGTATCTTAGATATTTTTAAAGAAAATCTGGAAAATAACAGTAGAGTGATCCAACTAAAAATTAACCAACCATCCTCAAAAAAAACTGTAGGTAAAACTAGATTTTTTAACATAGCAAAATCCGTAAAGCGATTTTTATGTTCTTGGAGAGTAGTTAAAAACCAACTAAAATCATAAAACCAACCGTAAAGGTAATACAAACCAAAGGATAAAACTGCCGTCAGAGAAGCGATTAAGCTATCTCGCCAATTTTTTTGTAATAATAGTAAAGCGACTAGAGAACCTAGAATATATAATCCTGTCACCTTAACTAAAGGTGCTAAACCACCTAGAACTATAGCCAAGTATAGATACTTTTTTTGAGACTTTTCACCGTACTGAAGGAATAAAATTGCTACCGCTAAACTTAGAAATAATAATAAATTTTCACTAACTGCTAAACGAGATAAAAAAACCGTATTGGGGTTAGTGGCAAAAATTAAAGAAGTTATAATCGCCACACCGGTATTAGTCAAACGTAAAGCTAATAAATAAAGTAAGAAAATAGAGAGAGTGCCAAAAACTAAAGAAGGAATTCTAATTACTGTTAAACTACAGTCAAAAAATTCCTTTGCTCCCGATAAAATAGCCGTCATACCCACAATTAATCCAAACAAGGGAGGATGATCAAACCAAGGGGTAACAAAACGATAACGAACAGCAGTTTTTTCCCAAACTGTCACCAAAAAATCATCCGTGGGACTGAGGAAAGACCAACTGGTAGGAACTCCCTCTTGAATCAAACTCATGCCACTCCAAGCAAAAGCAAATTCATCTTGAGTCCAGTTATAGGGAGGCAAGGAATCGTACTGATAATATCTTAAGATAAAACCTAATCCAGTAATTAATACACCCAGAAATAGACGGTAATCAAACTTTTCAAAATTCTTAAATGGAAAATCTCGTTGCAGCATTATTCTGAAATTGGCTCGCTATTTATCTTTTGGGGTGAACCCGCGCTATTGTATCATGGTTTGACGGTTAAATCTTTTAACAAACCCAGATCGATTAAATACCCGATTATCGAGGTTAAGTCATCTCGATAATTTCTCCTTAGTGGGACTTAAACAAATTTCAAGCCCAAACAAAGCCTAAACTGGCTTTGTAAGCGGCAAACACATCCCGATTCTCGGTCAGCCACTCAAAGAAACGGAAAGACATCGCTGTCCGAAAAGCTGCCAAGGCTTCCACAA
>NZ_JAPZRB010000581.1:0-4543 GCF_027531105.1 Microcystis sp. LE18-22.4A | reverse complement strand
CTAAATCCTTATCTGGCAATAGATTTAATTGATTAGTTCGCTCTAGCTCGAAAATAATTGACAAAAATCGCCAAATGTCTTTCTCTATAAGAGTTTCATTCCTTATAATCCTGTCCGTTGCATAGGACAAACCGAAGAACCTATTTTCCTATTAGATTTACAAAGTATTTCTGTATCTTGATGACGTTGTAAAAAAGCTGATTGGTAATCTTCCATCCCTAATTATCTATTCCCTAGAGTCAATACCTGTGAATAAGTTTTTAGCTGAGGATTAAACAAGGGTACTTTATTCGACAATAAAGCACCCTTTTAATTTAGCTTAGAACTCTCCTTTTAAAGCGGCATTACAGCGCTCGCAAATAGTGGGATCATCGGCAAATTTTCCCACTTGAGTGGAATAATTCCAACAGCGATCGCATTTTTCGCCCTCTGCTTTGACAATTCCCACCGAAACAAAGTCCGATTCTCCTTTATATTCTGCGGTTTGAATCGCGCTAATATCACTGACTAATTCCACTTGAGAGGAGAGAAATAGATAACGCAATTCATCGACTTTATTCCCCGTTAAACTATCACAATTGTTGAATAATTCTAACTCCTGTTGTAAGGTTTCATCGGGAACATAAAGTAAAACTTTTGCCTCTAAAGAAGCACCGATCGCTTTATCATTTCTGGCAGTTTCCATCACCTTATTAACTTCGGTGCGTAGCTGCCGGAATTTCGCCCATTTATCGGCCAATTTGCGATTATTCCAAGCAGGATCGATGTTTAGCCATCCTGACTCAAATACCGATAAATAAGGAGTTTTGTAGGGGAGAAATTGCCAGATATCTTCCGCTAGATGAGACAGGACAGGAGCGATCGCTTTAGCGAGATTTTCTAAAGCAATAGCATAAACTGTTTGACAACTGCGACGACGGAAAGAATTAGGATCAGAAATATATAAACGATCCTTAGCGATGTCGATATAAAAGTTAGATAAATCGACAACACAAAAATTCTGTACCGTCTGGAAAAAGCGGAAAAATTGGAAACTTTCAAAAGCTGCCGTAACTTCCGTAAACACCTCCGAGATACGATGTAACATATAGCGATCAATCTCCGGTAGCTCTTCATAAGCTACCGCATCTTTAAGGGGATCAAAATCATTTAAACTCCCCAGTAAAAACCTGGCAGTATTACGGATTTTATTACGGATATCTACCAACTGTTTAAGAATATTTTGACCGATATTCACATCATTGGTATAGTCCACCGAGGACACCCATAACCGAATCACATCCACCCCATAAGCGGGTTCTTTTTTCTGGTCTTTACCACCATTAATGATCACATTGGGATCGATGACATTCCCCAGAGATTTACTCATTTTTCGTCCCTGTTCATCCAAAACAAAACCGTGAGTTAACACCGTTTTATAGGGAGCAATACCATTAGCAGCGACACTGGTTAATAAACTCGATTGAAACCATCCCCGATGCTGATCCGATCCTTCTAGATACATATCCGCAGGATAACTTAATTCTGGTCGAGCATTAGCCACCGCATTCCAACTAGAACCAGAATCAAACCACACATCCATAGTATCCATTCCCTTGCGATAACTGCGACCATTATCGCGATAACTGGGAGGTAACAATTCCTCTACGGATAACTCCCACCAAGCATTAGAACCCTTGACCCCAAAGATAGCTTGAACGTGATTAATCGTCTCCTCCGTTAACAGAGGTTCATTCGTTTCTTCGTCATAAAAAACAGGAATAGGAACCCCCCAACTGCGCTGACGAGAGATACACCAATCGCTTCTTTCACTAACCATAGAAGTGATACGATTCTTACCCGTTGCAGGAATCCAACGCACCGAATCAATTGCTTCTAAAGCTAATTCCCGGAATCCTTCCACGGAAGCAAACCATTGTTCTGTCGCGCGGAAAATTGTCGGTTTTTTGGTTCTCCAATCGTAGGGATATTTATGCTGATATGCTTCCTCTTTGAGTAACGCACCCTTTTCTGTCAGTGCTAAAATGATTGCTTCATTGGCATCTTTCAAGACATTTAAACCCGCAAATTGTCCCGCTTCTGCGGTGAAATTTCCCTTATCATCCACGGGAGAAAGTATCGGTAAACCGTAACGTTGACCGACGATATAATCCTCCTGACCATGGCCGGGGGCCGTGTGAACTAATCCAGTGCCGGAATCAGTGGTGACATAATCCCCACCGATGAGAATAGCACTTTCTCTGTCAAACAAAGGATGACGATATTTAGTATGTTCTAATTCCAGACCTTTAACCGTTGCTTTAATCGTCAAAGTCCTGTTAAAAGTGTCGGCCAATTTTTCGACTAAATCCGTCGCTACGATTAGATAATTAGACTCGCTAGTTTCTACCACTGAATAGTTTAATTCTGGGTTTAATGCGACGGCTAAATTCCCGGGTAAAGTCCAGGGAGTAGTCGTCCAGATAGCGACGGATAAATTAGGCAAAAATGGCCTTAAAACCGGGGTTGAAACTGACGTAATCGGAAAAGCAACATAGACACTGCGGGAAGTGTGACCTTCGGGATATTCTAATTCTGCCTCAGCTAAAGCGGTTTGAGAACTAGGACTCCAGTGAACCGGTTTTAGTCCCCGATAAATATAACCTTTTAGGGCCATTTTTCCGAATACGGCAATTTGAGCGGCCTCGTATTCAGGTTGTAGGGTTAAATAGGGATTTTCCCAGTCTCCCCAGACTCCATACCTTTTGAAACCTTCACACTGTTCTTTTTGCGTTTGAAGGGCAAAATCGTGGGCTTTCTGACGTAATTTCAAAGGGGTTAGACCCTCTTTTTCCGAGCTTTTGAGACTTTGTAAAACCTTCAGTTCGATCGGCAACCCGTGACAATCCCAACCCGGCACATAGCGCACTTTGTAGCCTTGCAGCAGTTTATATTTATTGATAATGTCTTTGAGAATTTTATTTAAAGCATGACCGATATGCAGGGACCCGTTAGCGTAGGGTGGTCCATCGTGGAGAATAAATAATTCTTTGGGGTTATTTTGCGCTAATTTCTCATATATTTGCTCATCTTGCCAGAATTTCTGGATTTCTGGCTCACGTTTACTGGCATTTGCTCGCATATCAAAGTCAGTTTGAGGCAAATTAACGGTATCTTTGTAACTTTTAGCGTTGGACATTCTGGCAAACCTATGGATATCAATCGTTTTCGGGATTCATTCCTAAATAACGTCCCTTTGAGAGTCGTTATCTCTATTCTGTCACATAACTGTAATACAAATATTACAAGTGACAATCATTGATCTATAAGTCTAGCGAGATTGAGTCCAAGAGCAATGATTCCCAAAGGCTATAATTTAGTTATTCGAGAATAGGGAGCATGAGGACAATGGTGACGAATCCTAATTTTTTTTATGTCTCTCCAGAAGTGTATCTAGAAGGGGAAAGAGTCAGTCCGATCAAGCACGAGTACCGAAAAGGACGGATTTATGCGATGGTAGGGGCAAAAAAGCCGCATATCGTTTTATCGGCCAATTTAGCCAAGGTTTTAGGTAATCATCTCGATGATAGTCCCTGTCTTGTTCTCACTTCCGATATCAAAGTCCGGTTAGAGGAGGCAAATTGTTATTATTATCCCGATATTGCGGTGGTTTGTGACGAGAGAGAGATTAACAATACCGATGATTTTATTCTTTATCCCGTTCTGATTATTGAAGTATTATCGAAATCTACGGAATCCTTTGATAGGGGTGATAAATTTAGCGATTATCAAACCTGTCCCACCTTAAAAGAATACATTCTTATCCATCAAAACCAGATGAAAATTGAATGTCACCGTCGCGAGGATTCTGGAATCTGGAAAGAACAGATCTATGAAGCCGGGGATGCGGTAGAATTCACCAGTGTAGGATTCCGGGGATTGATCGCTTCTATCTATCGCAAAGTCCCCGGTTTGGTATGATTACAATTCTTTTTTGACATCGCACTTTTATGTCTCTAGGGATAGGGGTAGATCTGTCTCCCTTTGCCTAAAAACCGAGATTATCAAGCATTTAATTCTATTTGTCAAACCTGTAGGAAGTTTTCCTTTTGGGTAGCTGTTCGTCAATACCAAATTAGGTTATACTTTATGTTTATGGGAAAGGCTGTAAATTGCGATCAAAAAACAGAAATTTAGGCTCTTCTCGATTTTGTCTGATAGTTTTTGCTTATGGAATCGTGGAATGCTTATCGGGCAAGACTTTAAGCACTATTTTGACGGATATTCTATCAGTATAGACCTCGTTTCCACACAGAAACCAGAAGAGCCAAATTTAGCGATCGCTGTTAGTTCCCAACTGCCCTAGGGAACAATAAACATAGCTGAAAGACAGCACTCGATCGTGTAAGGTCAGGGCAAACCCTAATTAGGGCTTGCTGAATAAATCTAAAAACCTTGTTGGATAAGACTTTTGGACTTTTTTCCCCTCAAAAAGTACCAGATATGGGAGTGATCAGGGGTAAATTCAGGGACTTTTTCCCTGAAAATTAGGTAATTGACCCCC
>NZ_JAPZRB010000394.1:0-6471 GCF_027531105.1 Microcystis sp. LE18-22.4A | reverse complement strand
TCTGGTCAATTACCTAATTTTCAGAGAAAAAGTCCCAGAATTTTCCCCCTATCTCTCCCACAACTGGTACTTTTTGATTGACAAAAAGTCTAAAAGTCTTACCCAACAAGGTTTTTAGATTTATTCAGCAAGCCCTAATTACCCCTGAGTTATTGATGGCAAAAGGACGAGTTCCGTCGTTATCTGTATCGGTATTACCATTAGTAATAGTGACGGTAAAAGGGTTATTTTCGGGGTCACTAATGGGGACTGTACCAACGGTAGCACCCACCGCAATACTTTTAGCAATGGTAAAGGTTTTATTGGTGATAACAGGAGGTTGATTGACGGGAGTTGTAAATTCAAAGGCACCGATATCAACTGTAGTACCGTTAATGCGAGGGTTGCGGACGATATCAAAGGGTATTGTTTCGGTGATGTTGCTATCGCCATCTAAGTCGCGGGTATCAGCAGGGAGCAAGCTGTTACTACCTGCGTTGCTGGTAGGTTATACTAGGAGTCAAATACCTTAAATTGCTTAGTTGTTGAAAAATGACACAATCTTCTTTACATATCAGCACTCAAGTTTTACCCGGTAATAAAATAGAAATTCAAACCCCTGAACTCGCTGTTGGTGAAATGGTTGAGGTTTTTATTGTTCCTTCAACTTCTGAAAATGATCAAGATAAAAATGAATCTGACCCGCTAATTGGTTTGTTCAGAGGTTCTCCAGATTTAGCAACTCAATCTGAAGAAATTTTACAACAGGAGATTAAAGAAAATTCAGGATGGACATGGAAAGAAAAATAACAATAAGTGATACAGGGTTTGTAGTTGCTTTGCTAAATCAATCAGATATAAAACATAGTGATGTCGTAGCTATTTATCAGAACTATCAGCAAATATTATTACCCCAAACAGTTTTAGCAGAAGTCGCTTATTTAGTAGGTCGTAGTGCAGGTGTTAGCACTGTTGCGGCTTTTTTAAAAGGATTATCTGCAAGTCGGTTTCATTTAATTCCTTTAAGTGAAACTGATGTAATTCGAGTATCTGAGATTTTAGAAGAATACAAAGATAGTCGTATTGATTTTGTTGATGCAACTGTAATGGCGATCGCTGAAAGGCTCAAAATTACGCTTATATTAACATTAGATCAGCGAGATTTTAGATTATTTAGACCTAAACATTGTCAAAGTCTTGAGATTCTGCCCTAAGGTCTTTACTATAGTTTTTGATAACAAAGAGACGCAAACTCCGTCGCTTACGTCCCCAATTCATCCTAAATAAAAGTTTACCGCTTGGATAACCGAGAAATCACCCGTTTTAAGCTATATCCCCCCGTAAGGAAAACTAATACCATTTTTCTTTATTCGTAGCAGGCATAACCGGGTGCATCTCCTATTTGTGATTTTCTCTCACTTATGGTGAGCAGCAGAAGTTGTTCAAAGAGGGCGGGTAATGATTCGGTAGTAGTGGTGTAGCCCTCTTGCTTACCTGGTATGAATTGTGTAAAATATTTAGGGTTTGCTGAATAAATCTAAAAACCTTGTTGGATAAAACTTTTAGACTTTTTGGAAATCAAAAAGTGCCTGGCATGGGAGTGAGCGGGGGGAAAATTGAGGTACTTTTTCCCTGAAAATTAGGTAATTGACCACCTCAAAATCGGTAAAACCCCACACCCTACACCCTACACCCTACACCCTGCCCCCAGGAAAAACTTTTTGCCGCAGACCCTAATTAGTTAATACCAATAACTAGAACTTTGTTGAGGTTCAGGGGCAAAAGCTAACCAGTAGGGGAATTGTAAAAGAGCGAAATTGAGCCGTTCTTCGGTATCATCGATGATAATGAGCGGTGAATACTTATCCTCGATTAAACGTTCCGCTTTTTGAATTAAAGCTTCGGGAGACTCAAAGAGAACGATGCCGCGGTCTGGTCCAAAATCGGCGCGGGAAATGCCGAGACAATCTTGGAGGCCGCGCCGCCATTCGCCTAAACGTTCGGGACTATTAGCCAGAACTAGAGAACGGAAGCGATCGCCCTGTAATTCCGCCATAATCGAGATAATTGCCGAAGCGACCAGAATATTCTGGAGACGGCTGCCCATACCGCGAACAGTACCCCGGCCCCCCTGTTTAAAGAACCACTGTTGCACCCGTTCGGCGTGAATTGGTTCAAAAGTGCGCCGTAATTGCCAAGGGGGACCGTAATAGTCAGGACGACTGCGATAACGGTCTAAAAGAGTTTGGATGCGCTGATTTTGGTCAGAAAAGCCCTGTCTAGGGGTGGATTGCCCCACCGGTTCCGATTCATAACCCGAACGGTTAGAACGACGGGGTTCTTGCCAATTATCCTGGCCCTGGTTACTGGTGCGGGGGGGACGGGGACTGTCTTCCCGATAATCCCGGCCTTGACTGCCACGGGATGGGCGCGGGTTTTCCTCCCGTTCGATCCGCAGGGGGGGTTCCACGGAGCGGGGGGATTTTTCGGGGGTTTCAAAACGGGGTAATTCCAACTGTTCGGCAGCCGCAGCCAAATCCTGTAAACTGCCCACCAGATAGTCTTTAAATCCCTGAACCCGCACGGCTATGTCCTGGGAGACTCCGGCGAAATTACTCCGCATTTCCTGCCGAATACGCTCACGACGGCGTTCTAACTGTTCGATCGCCAATTCTAAAGCCTGTTTGCGTTGTTCTAGGTCTTTTACGCCTTCCTTGAGCATTCTTTCGATTTGAGCTTTGATATCTCCTAGTTCCTCGGCGATCAAGCGTTCTCTTTCCGCTTTTAATGCCGATATTTCTGCCGCTAGGCTCTGTTTTTGCCGTTCTAGAGCCTCGATTTCTGCCCGTAGAGGTTGCGCCTGCGCTGGGGGAACTAATTCGCCTTCGGGGGCGATTGCCGATGGCAGGGGATTCTCTACCGGGCGATCGTTCCAGAGATCATCAAAACTAAATTCTTCGACAGATTCATTAGGTAAGTCTGTCATTTTGTCAAGGGGTAAAACATTAAAATCTTCTGAATTCATCGGCTTTAGAAATGCAGAGCGAACAAAGGGCCAAGGCAGGCAATTAAGTAAGTGGTTCTAATTAATAGACGATAGATATTGCCTTTGATCCCCCCTGCCCCCCTTAATAAGGGGGGTGCCGATAGGCGGGGGGATCCCCCCCTGCCCCCCTTAATAAGGGGGGTGCCGATAGGCGGGGGGATCTGACAATTTTTAACACTTACCCACTTAAAACGCTATTAGCCAGATTTTATTTTAACTCAATCTTAGTTCGCTTCTGAGTCGATCGCTGGCGATGCTGCTAAAGGATAGTATTTTTCGAGGCACAGTCTCAGGGTTGCGCTGTCAAAGATAATGGGCAAAAAATGAATGCTGTTAATTTCTTTGAAATAAAATAGGATCGGGACTTTGTTCCAGAAAATACGCCAATTTTGCCATTCTTGGTAGGGAAAGGAGCGAATTTGTTGCCCGGACAGATAGACATCTAGGGAAGTGGGGGTAAACTGGAGACGAATGCGGGTAGTCTGGAACATCAAGAATAGCCCTAACAGGGAGAAAATTATTCCGAGCCAGACCTGTAAAAAGAGTAAAGGCAGCGATAAAATTACCAAAAACAGGGGAATTCGATAGTTAGGAGCCAGTTCGATCGTTCCTGTTACTTCTTGCGGGGAAATAGTTTTCATCGGTGTCCCTATCGGCAGTCAGCCAAAATATCTTCGCTTCTAGTTTATCGCATTGTTTTTCCAGAGGCGATCGAAATAATCGAGACTCGATCGGGGATGATCTAGTGGTGTCATGGCATCGTAGAAGGAGACTTTACCCCCATAGGCGCGCCGGAGATTAAAATCGGTTAAGACCTTAGATCGTTGATCGGCGAGGATCAATTCTTTATTTAAGAGGATTAAATCAGCAAAATGGGTGATAGATTCGCCTAAATCATGGTTAACCACCAGGACAATTTTATTTTCTTGGGCTAACTCACCAAAGATATTAAAAAGAACCCCCTCGGTTTTTTGATCTACCCCAACGAAAGGTTCATCAAAACAGAAAATCTCCGCTTCTTGGGCCAAAGATCTGGCTAAAAAGACTCTTTGCTGTTGTCCCCCCGACAGCTGACCGAGGGGACGATGGCGTAAATCAGCCATTTCCACCCGTTCTAGGGCATTTAAAGCCTGTTGACGACTAATATGGGAAAAAGGACGAAACCAACCCGTTTTTCTGACTCTCCCCATCATTACCACATCCCAAGCGGTGACGGGATAGGTCCAGTCGATTTGAGATCTTTGGGGAACATAAGCGACTTTATCCAGTTGTTGCTGTAGAGATTGCCCTTGATAGTTAACGCTTCCCTGTTGTACGGGAATTAATCCTAGCATGGCTTTGATCAGGGTACTTTTGCCCGCACCGTTGGGACCGATAATACCGGTTAATCGTCCTGGATGAATTTTCAGGGTGATATCCCGTAGGGCTTCCACGCCGCGATAATATACTCCTAGATGACTAACTGTAATTGTCGTTTGCATAGTTGTTACCCTGAGTCTCCAGTTCTAGCATAACTAAAAATGAGACAATTATGAAGCAACCATGAAAAGATTATGAAAGATAGCTAGGGTGAGATCAATCGCCACTCAGTAAAGCTTCCACGAATTCGTAACTGGAAAAAGGCCGCAGATCCTCGATTCCTTCCCCAGCACCCACAAAGCGAATCGGTAGGTTAAGCTGACGCGCCACGGCAAGGGCAACACCCCCTTTAGCTGTACCATCGATTTTAGTCAGGATCACGCCGCTTAATTGGGCAGCTTCCGAGAAAACCTCGGCCTGTCGCAGCCCGTTTTGTCCTAAAGTGGCATCGAGAACTAGAAGCGATTCCACCACGGCACTCTCAGCTTTTTTGTCGATAATGCGGCGAATTTTGCTTAATTCTGCCATTAAGTTCTTTTTATTCTGCAATCTTCCCGCCGTATCCACTAAGAGTAATTCTACCTCCCTGGATTTAGCGGCTTCGATGCCATCGTACACCACGGCGGCCGGGTCGGTATTTTTGCCCGGGTTGGCAATTACTTCGACTTGCGATCGCTCTCCCCAAACTTTCACCTGTTCCACGGCAGCAGCGCGAAAGGTGTCGGCAGCGGCGATCATACAGCTATAGCCAGATTGTTTAGATAAATGGGCTAATTTGCCGATAGTCGTCGTTTTACCCACTCCGTTAACTCCTGTGAGCATCCAGATATTTAATTTGCCTTTTTCTGGCTCAAAACCGGGGTTGCTATAATTGGCTAAAGGTGCATCTAAAATCTCGCGGATAATTTCTTTGAGATATTCGATCGCTTTTTCGGGGGGCAAAGCTTCCTGTTTTAGCTTATTTTGGAGGGTAGTGATAATATAATCGGTGGCATCTACCCCCACATCGGCCTGAAGCAATAAAGCTTCGATTTCCTCCACCGCATCTTGATTGAGGGGACCCTGACCGACCACGGCCTTAAGCTGATTGACCAAGCTGCGGCGCGTTTTGCCTAAACCCTGACGCAATTTTTTTAACCAAGTGATTTCTTCTTCCGAAACGTCCTCTGCTTGTCGTCCCTGATTGGCTAAAACTTTGGCGGACCAGATAAAGTCCTCATCTGGTTCTGTAGGGGTTTCGATGGCGGTTTCTTTGAGAATTTCGAGGCGATCGGATTTTTTCAGCCATGCGGGGGTATTATCCTCGGTTTCTTCTTCTTTAACCGGTTCTTCCTCTTGCAGAGGTTCGGTTTCAGCAATAGATGTCTCAGGGGTTTCGCTCACGACGGCCTCGGCCGTGGCTTTTTTCTCTTGAATATTTTTAAAGGCTTTTTTGGCCCAATCTAAATAGTCTTCCTGACTGGTTGCCTCGCTGGGGGTTTCCTCTACGGGTGCAGGGGGTGCTTGTTCTTGTTCGGGTTGGACTTTCTGACGACGGAACCAGTTAAACATAGGAGAAACTAAACATAAAACTATTTATCTAGTTTATCTTAACCCTTGAAGTGAGCAATTTTGATAGTTAGATTTTTAATTGTGGATTTCTCAGCATTTTTTGCCAGAGATTAAGCAAAAAATATGATCCGAGCCACTCAATTGATAACCTTGCTCAAGGATAACTTTGTCTCTTTTTAGAGAAATGCAGTATCTTAGAAAATAGAATAGGAAGGAGAGTCAAAAATGTTAACCACTACTGAAACTAAATATTATACTCCCGAAGAATATCTCGCCCTAGAGGAAACGTCCGAAGATAAAAATGAATATCGTCAAGGAGAAATTATCCCAATGGTAGGAGCCACCACTAATCACAATCAGATTTGTCTAAATTTTTGCCGTAATTTTCCCTTAAATATCAATAATCAAGATTATTATACCTACATGGAAACGGTGCGTTTATGGCTGTCAGATTATAGTATTTACACCTATCCCGATGTGATGGTGATTAAAGGTCAACCTCTCTATCAAGGGAATAGTCAATCTAACGTGATCAA
>NZ_JAPZRB010000179.1:0-1172 GCF_027531105.1 Microcystis sp. LE18-22.4A | reverse complement strand
ATGGGAGTGATCAGGGGTAAATTCAGGGACTTTTTCCCTGAAAATTAGGTAATTGACCCCCTCAAAATCGGTAAAACCCCACACCCCACACCCCACACCCTACACCCTGCCCCTAGGAAAAACTTTTTCAGCAAACCCTACTTATCAGGAGAGGCACTCATGCAAAAGGGAGAATAAATAATCAGTCTTTAATAACCGGATTTAGTATTACTCTACGTTTCATTTTTAAACTATCTACACTTGTGTTCATAACCCTTTGAAAGTGAAGAGATACTTTTTTAGCGTATCTGGATTTTGTGTATTTTCTCAGTTTTTTTTAAACTTTACTCCAGTATCTAATTTACTCTTAATAGCAAGAATAGATTCATAAATATATTTCTATATAATAGCCCCATTCATGCAATTGTACTCCTGACTCCTAACCCAACCAACAAACTTTTTCAGCTAACCCTACTTAGGTTCTCACTAAGGATTTATTGACAGTGGCTTCAATTTGATAAATAGATGAAAGGACGCTACCTTGATGATTATTGACCAGATCGTATTTGACTTCTTGTAAATAATTAAAAATGGCATCCCGCAGAATCGGTTTTTCAATGTTTACCCGGTGCTGATAGTCCCATAAATCCCAAACTATCAAACCAATTCCCACGATTGGATCGATTAATTCTGCCCCAAAACTACTCGCTACTGCCCCACCGGTTTTAGTGGCAATTTTCGCCCCCGTTTTTCCCGCTAGGGACAAATAAACTGTGCTGCCCACTTTCATCACTGGGACCAGAGATTTAACTCCTAAAGCAGTGGTGCCACCGACTAAAAGTTTAATTGATGTATTAGAAATATTGCCCTCGGTATCTTTAATTGTTACGGCTATATCACTAAGATAACGGTCCCATTTGCCTTGGGGAATTTGATAACTAGCCTGTATATTTGCCAATTCATTGCTTAAATTATTGACATATAAATTAACGGCATCCCTAGTAATTCTCTCTAGACGCAATTGAGCCTCTTGGGGACGAATTACCCGTTTATTGACATACTCCCACCGTCAAGCTACGCTGTGACGGGGGATTCTTTCCACATTGCTGTTAGAAATTCCTTGTTCAACGAGACAGCTTAGATTCTCAATGTCTCCATTAAGAATCCAGAGGCCGGACTCTCCCAAGGCGTTT
>NZ_JAPZRB010000167.1:0-2387 GCF_027531105.1 Microcystis sp. LE18-22.4A | reverse complement strand
TTTTGTGGAAGCCTTGGAAGCTTTTCGGACAGCGATGTCTTTCCGTTTCTTTGAGTGGCTGACCGAGAATCGGGATGTGTTTGCCGCTTACAAAGCCAGTTTAGGCTTTGTTTGGGCTTGAAATTTGTTTAAGTCCCACTACCTAATTTTCAGGGAAAAAGTACCTGAATTTTCCCCCCCAATCACTCCAATGGTCGGCACTTTTTGAGGGGAAAAAAGTCCAAAAGTCTTATCCAACAAGGTTTTTAGATTTATTCAGCAAACCCTACCTAGGGTTTGAACGAGCCAATTGGCGATCGCAATCTCGGCATGTTCCGCTTACCTTATTCGCTAAAAAGCATACAGGATAAAGGTTACAGCAATTTTAAAACCCTTCCCTTAAAAAATTAAGCGAACAATGAGTTATTACCCTTTGCCGTCCTCAGCAATACCGATGATCCCGAACAGGTGTTAAGTCAGGTGTCCCGTTCTTTAGAAACTATCCCCGAAAAACAGGTACAAAGCAATCTCGCTGCCGCTACCAGTATTCTCGCTGGGTTAGTATTAAATCGAGAGACGATTAAAAAAATCCTTCGGAGTGAGATTATGAGAGAATCAGTCATCTATCAAGATATTTTAGAAGAAGGCAGAGAGGAAGGAGTATTAACCGCTAAATTAAACTCTATTCCCCGTTTATTGGCTTTAGGATTAAGTGTAGAACAAATTGCCCAAACTTTAGACTTAGATATTGAACAAGTACCACAAGTCATTGAGGGACAAAATTGAGTGAAAACGGACAGTATTTTCTATCGTCTCTTTGAGACTTTTCCCGAAAGTTTCTTTGATTTGCTCAATCTTCCCCCAGAAACCGTCAATCATTATCAATTTTCCTCCCTAGAAGTTAAACAACTCGCTTTTCGTTTAGATGGGGTCTTTCTTCCCGATAACCTGAATGAACCGATTTACTTTGTTGAGGTACAATTTCAAAAAGATGAACGGTTTTACTCGCGCTTTTTTAGTGAAATATTTCTCTATTTTCATCAAAGTGAGAGTAATAACAATTGGCAAGGGGTGATCATTTATCCTCATCCTGGAATTGAAAATAGTCCCAAATCTCGTTATCAAGAATTCTTTGAGTCAGGACGGGTTAACTGTTATTATCTGAATCAATTAGATGAGGGGGATTCTCTGGGGGTAAAAGTGTTACAATTAATTGTGGAATCGGAACCAAACACCTTAACCCAAGGAAAAGAACTGATTCAACAAGTTAGACAACAATTTCAGGAGTCTTTAAAAAGACAGGACATTCTAGAATTAATTGAGACAATTCTCATTTATAAATTACCGAAATTAAACCGTAAGGAGATAGAAGCTATGTTTAGTTTAAGTGATTTAAGAGAAACTAAGGTTTATCAAGAAGCTTTAGAGGAAGGAGAATTATCCGCTAAAAAAAGCCTAATTTTGCGTCAGCTAAACTTAAAGCTAGGTTCTATTCCTTTAAATATAGAACAAAAAATTAAACAGTTAAATCCTAATCAATTGGATAATTTAGCTCTTGCTTTATTGGATTTTTCGGATTTGGAAGATTTGCACCAATGGTTAAATTAATAGGATGAAGTACAGTCGTCAACCCAACCTATAAGATTAGCTTACTGCTACCCAGTGCCTTCGGCATCCCACTAATAATTTTTGATCATTAATTCTCTACCAGATGCCGCCGCTCCTTGTTTATAATTATTCATGCCATACTGAAGATTACACTCGATAATATGGGCAAAATCAAAGAGTTTTCTGATCTCTGGACAATCATCGTAGGTAATTAACCATTTAGCCTGACATTGACGCATATTATCGGCAAAACGTTGATGATCGAAGCTGGTATGTAAATTACCTCTCACACCGTACAAACGGGATTTTGTGGCACTATAGTAGGGGGGATCGAGGAAGATAAAAACTTCTTTTCCCTCAGCAAATAATAATTCTTCGTAGTCTTGGTTAGTAATTTTTACTGATGCTAATAACGGCGCAATTTGAGTTAATCTGGCCATTGATGAATCAGTAAATCTACTGGTAAAAGCTGCTTGAGAATAACCTCCCGAATCCACTGTTCCCGAAAAAGTAATCCGATTTAAGATAAAAAAACGCACCGCTTTTTCAAAATCGGTTAACTTTAAATCTTCCCTTGTCAAATCTTGAAATAATTCTCGTCCGCTATCATATTTTTGTTTAATTTCTGTTATTTTTGTTACCAATAACTCAATATTTTCTTGAGCGCATTGCCAGAAACAATATAAATCATAATTTAAGTCATTAATCCAATAGGTTTTTATTTGTTGTCCAAAGAGTTGCTTAACAGCAAAAAACACAGAACCACCACCAAAAAAAGGTTCTCGATATTCCCTAATATT
>NZ_JAPZRB010000245.1:0-4801 GCF_027531105.1 Microcystis sp. LE18-22.4A | reverse complement strand
AGCCGCTACAAGGCTCTGATCCATCGAGTCTTCATCCAAATATAATGCCAGCCTGACTATTTATTTAACTTAGATTGAAGCCATTCCTATTCAAACTGTTTCACCTCAGCTTCTTCTTGTGCTAAATCAGTTTCAATTTCTTCCCTGTTGGCATGATAGTAAGTTAGAGCCGCATAAACTTTGGCTAAATCTAAATGGGGATGTCCCATCCGGTTTAAAATTTCTTCAGGAGTCAGCCCTAATTTATACCAAGAAACGAGGCGGCGCACTGTCACTCCTGTCCCCGCAATTGTTGGTCTTCCTCCTCGAATTTTAGGAGAACGATCAATCAAAGTGCCAATTTCAATTGTCGTCGCATTCATGATCTAAAATTATTAAGTATTTCAGCCTTTTTATTGTATCACAAATTCATTCAAATCGACCCAATTAAAAATTCATCGACTAAAAACTTAATTTTCACGCCCTGACAGAATCTTGCTTTTGCGGTTTAATTCTTATCATTTTTTTCGTTGAGGAGAAGTAAGCGATAAGATATAATACTGAAAAAAACCAGCCTAGAATTTTCATGAATAAAGCAACTCTCCTATCAGAAATGATTATAGAAAAACTGCACGCTCTTACCCCGCAACAATAGCAAGAGATAATAAATTTTATTGAGTTCTTGCAATTTAAGGCACAGAAAACAGAAATTTCAGAGAAAGAAAAACCGATTTCATTTTCTGAAGCGGCCGAGTAATACATTGGTTGGATGGGAGGCCGGGAGATTTAGCCAGTAATAAAGACTGTCTTCCAGTTATCGGCAGCAAATGAAGTCAAATATTTTTTAGATACGGGACTTTTAGTGGCAATAGTCAACCGTCGAGAAGCTTTTCACCAATGGGCAACTCAAGCAACTGCTAATTTGTCCTATCCATTCTTTAGCTGTGAAGCTGTCATTACCGAAGCGTGTTTTTTATTACAAAATGTTTATGGCAGTGAAGATGCTGTCATGGGATTAGTTATGAGTAAAAAGATTAACTCTTTTTCCTCGGTACTTAAATGGTCTCCTCTCATCTTCTGATGTATCTAGTTAGTATTATTCGTTGGCAGCAAGATAATCCTCTATCAGTAGCTTAATAGATAACTTAAATTTTCTTTAGGGTGATCGAGCGACCGAGGAGAGAATGACTGGTTCTCAAAAATCCTCGAAAATCGGGGCTAGGGTCGAGCGAGACATTCCCGAATCTTCCTCTGTATCCTCTCGATCGATTAACCGTTTCAGGGTTTCAATTTCCCGGTTGAGACCGGCAACCGTCGCCGTCACCTCCTCGATTACTGTTCTCATTTCTTGTTCAACGATTCGTTTGACGATTTGTTCAATATCGTTCTCTTGGTCGGGAGAACATTCCAATCCCTTACAGATGAGGTCGAGGGCGGTTTTTGTCTTGTCGAAACTGTCCCCCTTGGGAAAATGCCGCCGTCCGTAACTCTCAAAGCGTTCGTTGATCGCGTCGGGAATCCTCACCCCGATGGATTTCGATCTCATGGTTCCACAATCCGTTAAACATTGTTTGACATTACCATTCTATCTT
This sequence comes from Microcystis sp. LE18-22.4A, assembly GCF_027531105.1. Taxonomy (NCBI): domain Bacteria; kingdom Bacillati; phylum Cyanobacteriota; class Cyanophyceae; order Chroococcales; family Microcystaceae; genus Microcystis; species Microcystis sp. LE18-22.4A. Next base: position 3,230 of record NZ_JAPZRB010000245.1, on the reverse strand, counting down.
TTTGTTAAACAATGTTTGACGGTGATGATAGAATAGAAATAAAAATGACTGAAAATCTGATCGTCGTTACCTCATAGCCTGGAAAGAAAAAGGAGCTTAAAAGGGGAGAGAAACATCCAGCCAGACTCGCATTAAAACTGCTGTCTCTGGTGCAGAAAAAAGGTCTAAATGTGATTACTTAAGGGAAAAATTGCAGTTATTTACCCTTATTTGACCGATAACTGAATTAAATAAGTATTTAAGGTTAATTTTCTAACTTTATCGGACAAGAAGATCATGGATATCGAAATTCCCCGCAAGATCGCTGAAAGCTTCGGACTTGACGAGAATTCAATCGTTGAACTCACAGAGAAGCCATGCAATCCAACGCTCGATCGATTGTTGGCCAGCATCCCAGAAGACTTTCCGTATCCAGAAGACATACTCGATTTTGTTGAAAGCGGGCCGGGTGGTAAGGAGATGATATGACAGGGTGAGGTGATCGGACGTTCGACAAAACGAACGTCCGAAGTCTCACGGCAACTGCGTGGTCGCAACCTTAAGCGTGATTATCGGGTGAGGACTATTTTTTCGATAGAAAACCGACGGACACCCCGAAATGGAGATTACCGATGCCCAATCCCCAACCCGCTCCCGATAGGGGTTCACCTTTAAGAGAAATGGATATGACCCCACCAGATAACAAACCCGTGATCTGACAGATGAGAAACCAATGTAACAGACGACGGCGTTCTCGTTCGATCGCACCCTGTAGGATCAAGGTTAGGTCATCTGTTCTGGTTCCTTCTTGGTACGTTGGATCAGCTTCTTTGCGATTAATTCTGGGGATTGTTTGAGGGAATCTAGGGACTCCTCGACCACACGACCGGATTTTTCTACCTGTGAACTTAGACCGGGGACGCTGAAATTGCGTTCTTTCATATAGTTTACTGTCAGGTAGTTGAAAGCGACGAGATTCTGGGCGGCAGCAAACTGGGCGGCCTCATCCACACGACGAAAATTATCCTCTTGAATGTCCTCTAAGGGATTGGTATCAACGAAGATTTCTTCGGTATCGACGGAATCGTTTATGACTTTTTCACTCTCTCGCTGAACTAATCCCGTCTGGGCGTTAGTTACGGGGGAATTTTTCTCGGTTTTGGTCTGTTTATCAGCGATTTCGGGGGTAGCACTCGGAAAACCTTCGAGAGTACCCCATTTCTTATAGTAGGTGTTTAGGTCATCGAATATTTGCACCTGTTCATCACTGTAGTAGCTGTTTCGACCGTGTTTCTCGGCTTCCATGGCGTAACCCAAGCGGATCAGGTGCTGACGGCGTTCGTAAAACTGGGTTTTTCCTATTCGGTAGCGATCGGGTAAGGAGGCGGCTTGTTGCATAATTTTTCATCTCCGAGGGGTTAAGAATAAAAAATAAATACCGAATCGAGGGGACAAAAAGCTGGAATAGTTGAAGGGTATGCGGAACTAACGTATAAATCCAGTATAGTCCCTAAAAAAAAGGCTTCAATTGGAAGCAAGAGAATTTCGTAAGTTATTGTCGGTTCGGTTCAGGGATTAAAAAGGCAAAATTAGGTTTACTTGTGACCGATTTCGGTGAGGAATCGATCGAGCGGGTAATCCAAAGCGTCGAGAATCGCTCGGAGGGTAGCCGTGCCGACGCTCTTGGCCGTTTGACTTTCTCCTGTTATCGCCTTGAAACCAGTCTCCAACTTTTGGATGTGCTGGGGGGAGATGTCCCGACCGGCATCCCTAATCTTATTTACCAACTTATTGCGAGATAGTCCCTGTGCCTCCCGAATCTCCTTTAACTTCAATCCCGATTCCTCGGACCATGAGATAGTCTCGACCATCTCGACGGGAATCATCACCGCTTTCTTCTGTTTCACCACGTCCAAAACCTCTCAGAAAAACTATTGTTATCGTCTATTTTATCACTTATAATATTAATATCACTGGTTGAAAAAAACAAACTTTGCGACTGTAAATAGTAATGTAGTCGGGAGGTAACGGCGTGAGCATCTGGTCTCGCTCTCCGCAAATCTGGACAGCCTACGGGTTAGAGTGGCGTTTTGAGTACAATTCTTTTAGTGCCAAGCGCACCGTCAGTGCGAACGGTTTTGTCCTCGATATTCCCGTTAAGTCCACCACCAAGTTCGCCTCGCCCCGGGTGTGGCTGGATGATTGGGCTAAAAAGAACCGTAAACGGCTGCCACCCGAACCGGAAGGGGCAGTCAACCTAGAACTGGATCTGTTTCCCCCGCAATCGGTACGGGTAGAGGTGGTCGATGACCTGACACCAGAAGAGGAACGTCAACGTCTGTTCTGGGAGCGCAAGGTAGAGCGGGCTTTCTACGAAGCGGGAACAGCCTTGAAGGAACTGCGGGATAGACGACTGTACCGTTCTACCCACAAGACTTTCGAGGAGTACGTTCAAGACCGATTCGGGATGAAACGCGCTCATTCTTATCGGCTGATCGATGCCGCTGCCGTCGTGGATAATCTTTTTCCCCTATGTCTCCAAATTGGAGACAATCTTTCGGAAATGTCTCCACAAGAAATGTCTCCAAATTGGAGACAAAATTCAACGGGCGAGAAATTGACAAACCCTGTCCCCACCAATGAATCTCAGTGTCGTCCCCTAACCCAACTGGAACCAGACCAACAGAGAGAAGTGTGGCAGCAGGCGGTAGAAGCTGCTGGTGGTAAAGTGCCGTCTGGTCGCATCGTCAAGGATATTGTACAGCGCATCCGGGAGCGAGCCAAAATTCCCATACCCTACCGGGTCGGTGATGTTTGCGAAATCCTGATCAAAGATAACCCCGAACTGAGAGGATTGGGTGGTTGTTGGTGTATCGTGATCGAGGTAAGAGAATTTTCCTGTCTGGTGCGGACTTGGAACGGTGAATATACCGTTAGAGAGGAGAATTTAAGGGATTTGCAGTATTCCCCCGACCACCGGCAAAAGATGCAACAACTGAGTGATCGTCTGGTTCATCTCCGGTCGTTAGGGGAAGAGGAGACGGTGAGGGCTATTCTAGAAACGTTGGGTTCTTTAAAACGTCCCTACCTGAACCCTTGGGAAGAAAAGTTAGGCTCTTCGGGAATTGTTATGCAAATAATTAACTTAAAATAAAATTCGATGAGAGCGCCTACGCTCAAAAGTAGCTGAAATCCATACAGGGAAGGACTTAAGGCACAAACAGGTTAATACCAAAAGATAGACAATTGAG
>NZ_JAPZRB010000189.1:0-31187 GCF_027531105.1 Microcystis sp. LE18-22.4A | reverse complement strand
GATAATACTAGACCAAACCAAAAGAAGTCAAGCGGTATCCTTAACAAGGGAACAGTCAAACTAGGAGCCGTGTGAGGCGAAAGTCTCACGCACGGTTCTGAATGGGAGGGGAGGTCGGTGACGACCTTCTCGACCCCTAATAGTATCATAAAAAACATCATGCAAGCATACAAACTCAAAGGAAAAATTGATCAATCTGGTAACTTGCTGATTACCGAACCATTGAATTTACCCCCCGGAAATGTGGAAATTGTATTTTGGGCAGCCACAGATAACCTTTAATATTTAATATTTAATATTTAATAGAATTTTCTTGCAGCCATTCTGATATAGTTTCTTGACTTTCTTGGCCGTTTGCTAGTCGTTCCATTATTAAAACAACTTCGGGTTCTGGAACATCCAACGAACATCCATTTAATTCCAGAAAGATAGCCATTACTACGAAAGCTACCCGTTTATTACCATCTATAAAAGCATGATGGTTCTTCGGTTTGTCTTATGCAATGGAGGGGGGGTATAAGGGATGAAACCCTTATATAGAAAGACATTGCTTCGATTTTTGCCAATTGTTTTCGATTTGTTTTCGATATAGAACGAGCTAATCAATTAAGTCTCTTGCCGGATAAGGATTTAGTCGATTTATGCCACCCTATTGAACCATACCAAGTAACGAAGAACCATAACTGATAACTGATAACTGATAACTGATAACTGATAACTGATAACTGATAACTGATAACTGATAACTGATAACTGATAACTGTCTTACTCGGCCTTGACCAAACCCTGAGAGCGAATACAGGCCTGTTCCCAGCGACAATCGGGATTAACTTCCACCGGTTTGAGTCGCGCCCAGATTTCGCCTTGAGCATCGGCATAAAAACTATCGATAATAGCGGCAATACGAGTACCAAAAGGTTCGGTAATGAGGACAGAATCGGTCAGATTAAATACTTCACCATTGGCTCCCGTCGCTTTTTCGATGACGGGAATTTCTGCTTTGGGAATTGGTTTTCGGAATAGAGGAGCCGAATCGGAACGGGGACGGAAAGGAGATTTTATCTCGCTACTGACTGATTTTACCGTTTCTGCGGCTGGTTTTTCCTCGATGATTTCTGAAGGGGTTTCCGGGGGTTTGGGGGGTACTGCGGCTCTAGAACCCTTTTTAATAATTTGTAGAGGTTGTAGGGGAGGAGTGGCTTTAATTGGCTCTTCGGGGGGTTCAGGGGTGCTAGGGGTTTTCTTCGGGGGACGTGGCATGATACGACAAGGAAAATAAAAACTATAGAATTATTGAAGCACATCGAGCCACTAACCCGCTCGACCGATGCTTGTATCAATTTTGCTGTGGCTAATTCTTCCCTGGCCCCAGGGCCAGACACCCGCACTACAGCTATCTACGAATTAGTCGATTCCCCTCTCCCCTCCCAACTTATTGAAAAAATTTCTCATTAAGTATTGACAAAAATTCCTAATAAGCTTATGGTTATTTATAGTGTTCTCCTCTTAAGGATCGGCAGTGGAACCGCGCGGCAGTCTCTAACAATGCGGTTCCCATTTTTTTTGGGGAACGATAGAAGGCTTTTAACGTCTCTAAACTTCTAGGTTTCCTCATCCTTTGGCTTTTATGAACGATAATTCCGACCTGTACCTCGATCATCTCACCCATGCGGATACTGTCATTACTGCTGAAATTGTCGAGCATGAGAGTCAATCAACAGATGAGACAGATTGGGCAGCTCTATCCTCTCATTTACGTCAACAAAATCAAGAATTACAAGCGGAGATCTGGCGACGGGAGCAAGCTCTCGGGGAACTGCGATCGCAGTTAGCCGAGCAACATCGTCGCTGGCAAAGTTGCGATACCCTAATCCAGCAGCAAAACGAGGAACTGCAATACGAAAAGCAACAATTACAGCGAGCTTTAGGGGAAATCGAACAGTATCGTCAAGCAGAACAACGGCAACCGATGATTATTGCCAATTTGACCGCAGAATTGACCCGCACGCGTCAACAATTAGCCCGTTTAGAGCGAGAATGTGCCTTAATTCAGGAAAGTTATCAGGAAAAAAGCCAAAAACTGTGCAACTATGACCAGCAATTGCAGGAATTACGCACCCGTCTCCAACGTCAGCAACGCTACACCCTCCAGTATAAAGCGGCCTTAGCCCAGTATTTCCAGCGCGGTAGCGATCGCAATTCTCCCCCGGATTTAGCCATTGTCGCCAAGGCAGCCGCAATCGAGCCTTGGTCTCAGACAGAGAATCAAGAAAGGGATGAAGTGGCTCCCATCGATGAGTTTTTAGCGGAATTAGAGACAATTGAGCCAGTAGAATCCTTAAATAAGAAAGATAGGGATTGGCCCGCACCTATCATCTCCCCTTCCCCGAAATATTCCTCTTTTCGGGTTGATTTGCCCACTTTTATTAAATATCGCCAAGAAGAAAATAATTCCTGAACAACAGAAAGAGAGCCGGCGACTGTCCATGTTTCGTCTCGGCTCTCTATTCTGGTTCGCTCCTCACACTAATTAAAATCTATCATAGGCTGATGGTTTTGTCCACTAAATTCGTAAAAGTTAATATTTTTATAAGTACCTAAGCAAAATTAATTACACATCCAAGCCGTCAGCAGTTACTCCGTCAGATTCGGCGTGAGCTTTTGTCAAACGCTTTTTGCTGTGATCAGTAAACAGTGAACTAAAAACTCAAATCTGATCCCTGATAGCTGTCTCCCGTCTCCTGTCTCCTGTCTCCTGTCTCCTGTCTCCTGTCTTCGTTATAGTTCCGTCATCGGCAGCAGTTGCCATTTTTGATGGAGAAGACGGTTAAGTAGTTTTTGACTGACGCTAATCAGGATTAATCTCGATCGCTGAATTGGGGCCGATTCTCCGATAATGCGACAGTTACGCTCAAAATTGAGCATTGCCTCGCAAAAATTCGCAGTTAAGGGATAGAGTTTCTGGCGTTCCCAACAATCACAAACGGTTAAAATTTGCAGGATTAAAGCTATTTCGGCGGGATGATGCCACGATAATAGTTCAGACTCGATTAATCTAATTTTTTCCCGATTGAGCAGTTGTAACAAACTAGAATAGCGAGCGTGAGTGTATTGAAATAAAAAGAAAAATTCTCCTCTGGGATGAAGAGGAAGCTCATCCGAGAAAAATTGCTCGATTAAATCGTTTAGTTTCAGTAACCAAAAGGACAAAAATTGCTGATCTAATAATAATTCTAGCCATCCTTCTTTAAGCTGAATTTGCGGAAAAAGGACGATTAAATGGTTAAATATGGTTTGACATTGAGCGGGCGTAAAATAATAAAACAGAGGTGAACGATAGAGGACACTATCAGTTTTTGGGCAACGATAGAAAGTTAATTTATGGTTGTTTTCTGGAAAAATATTAATTAATCGTTGTCTTAAGTAATGCTCGATCGAGGGATGATTGCAGATAAAATTCATACTCATAAGGGTAAACGAGGCATTTTTTGCAGATCAAAATGGTCGGTTTATTCTAGTGTTCTCATGAGAGACATTCTAGATTTTGATACGCTTAATCAACAATCAGTTAATTGTGTCTAACTGATATGAGAACTACGATAAATTTAGCTTATGATTTCAAATCTCGCTGAGTCCACCAGCTTAATACTATTATAATTGTCTGGATTTTCAAACTCGAATTTCCATAAATAATATATATTTGATTTCTTAGCAAAAAATAGTGTAACAATTTTCTTTTTAGTATGCAGTTGCCATTGTCTAGATGGATAATACAACTGTCTGATAATTACATTGTCTATACTTAAGTTTTTGGCTTCAATCAGGACAATTTGGTTCTTGCCTTCATATCCTGCATCCACCTCTGTTTGTACACCTTTAATTTTAAGAACATGATCATTAATTTTTATTGTAAATTCAGGGGTATATTTTCTACCACGAATGGTTAATACTAGGCTATTATCTTTGATAAAGTGACGAATTAGACTCGATGCGTAAGCGAAGTCCAGATGTTGCATTTCTGAATCACCTATCAAAGAAGTTTCTAATTGAAAATCTAATAAAGTTTGATAATTTTCTATGGGTGTTTCTATGATAGGAATATCAACATAACCCTCGCCCTTTAATATCACATACTCTCCATTCTTGACTGGTAAAATAAACAATCCTAGCTTTTTAAAAACTTCTGGACGGCTTTCTCTTGTATCTTGTTTACATAAAATTCTTACTTCTCTTTCCCCTGTAGTTTCAAAATGTTTTGTGGCTGCTTTAATCTGTTCAGCCTTAATAAAATAAGGATGATTACAAAAATCATGATCGTGCAAGTTATATCTATCGAATACAGCTTGCCACCCTCGATCTCTTGAAGAAATATTTTTATTCATGTCGTCTTTTCTGTTAGACTTGATTTTTGTCAATTATTGATCAGTAATTCCCAGATTTCTCCCCTATTATTGCCCTGGGAATTAATATTTCGTCGGGCTTTTACCCTTTGAATATTATAATCTTTATATAAATCATCAAAAAAATTATTGTCAGAGTCAAAGTTTTTAACGTCGGAATTACTTAAAATAAATTTACAACCTGCCCGATCGACTCGATCGATAAATTGTTTTAATCTTATTTGCTCCTCATCGTTAAAATCTTCTTTAGTATAAGAGGTAAAAGCTGATGTTTTTTTAATCGGTTTATAGGGAGGATCAAAATAAAATAAAGTCTTGTTATTGGCATAATTTAGGGTTTGGACAAAATCCCCTTGTAGGATCGTCACTTTCTGTAAATGATGATTGACAGCTAATAAGTTTTCTTCATTGCAGATCAATGGTTTGACATATTTTCCAAAAGGGACATTAAAGAGTCCTTTGCTATTGACTCTATAAAGTCCATTAAAACAAGTTTTATTGAGAAATAATAACAAAACTGTTTTTTCTAGATCGTCATCGCAGCTGCGAGAATTAAATTCTATTCTTTTATCCAAAAAAAACTTTTGTTGTTCCTCTAGATTTTTAAGTTCATAAAAATCCTGCTGAATTTTTTTAAGCTTGACTATTAATTCTTTGACATTATTTTTAATAACATTATAAGCCATGATTAAATCAGGATTGATGTCATTAATAATAACTTTTTGGACAGAAGAAAAATTATTTAAGACTGAGAATAAAACTGCCCCACCTCCGACAAAAGGTTCAATGTAGTTAAACTGACAATTTTGAGAAATCTGGGAATTAATCAAAGATAGAATATTGGGAACCAGTTGAGTTTTGCCTCCCGCCCACTTTAAAAAAGGTTTGCCGCTAACTGTTTTCCTTTGAGACAAAGAAGTCGTCATTATTCCTACCAGATTATCCTAATTTATTCAATTTACAGCGCAATTCAAGAAAACCTGAAGGCGGATTTGGTATCAGAAAGGTAAACGGGGCATTTTTTTCAATACTGATTCAATTTGGTTGATTAAATCCAGCAGACGATTGCCATCCACATGAACCTCGCTGGTGGGATAATTGTCGAGGACTTCGATGATTTGAATCTCGTTATCGTTGAGGGCAGAAGTGACTAAGGAACCCCGTAAAGCTTGCCGACTAGCAGCCCGATTGGGGGTGTGGACAATTTCGGTGGCATAATCTAGCAAACTTTCGCCAAAAAAACTATTAAGAAATTTGGAAAGAAAGACGGCATCCACCGCTACCCGACGATTAAGGATTTTACGGAATTCTTCGGGTTTTTGGTTAGCCATCTTTAATTGTGCCGCTAAAGCGGGAGCTAATTCGCCTGTTTCGCTCAATTGCTTTAATTCTGATACTGATACAGACCCTTGGAAGATGTGGTATTTGATGATAGCTGATTCGGCGGCTGACAAAGATTGACAAACACCGAGAAAGATAGATATTCCTAGGGGAAGTAAAAGATTTTTGAACATAAACCAAAGGTGCAAAACAAGCGATAAGCGATCGGGATGATTGACTCATTCTAGCGGAATTGGTTGCCGCTTAGGAAAAACTTAAGACGGGGTTGATTATCTAGAGATGAATTTTTTAGTCACCCAACTAGGAGCAGAAAGCTGATAGCTTAATGCTAATCATTAATTTACATTCGCGAGAGGGCAGCGATTTTCGCTAGTTTATCTTTTTCCAAACCGTTGAGATCCTCTAGCTTTAACCATCCTTCCTTTAACAGTTGGGCAAAGACAAAAATTAGGGAAGTATAGCGATAGTCATATTTACCATCAATCTGATGTCGTCGGGCGCTTAGATAATCGTGCATTTGCCAGATATCATCTAAAACCGTGATCTGACCAGACTGTTCTTTAATATGTTCTATTAAAGTGCTAGTTTCTCGCTGATAGGCTTTTTGGAAAGCAGTTTGAGCAATTTCTTGTTCCGTATCTGACCAAATTATTTCACTCATAGGCATGATTTTAGTTTTAGGGATGATAATTTTGGGTTTTTGAACTACCATGACTCTTTTCGCCGACATCTGTTAAGAATGATTGTTTAGTTATTCTTACCTAGATCAGAGAAGAAACCGGTGTATTTCCCAATTTTTTTAAGTCAGCCTTTTAATTGTAGAAAAAAAAGAGTTCACTTGACAAGGAACTCTAATAAGTTTCATCAGAATTTTTAATGATTTCTCTCAGTAGCTATTTAGCCACGGGCAAAGTTTAATAATTCTTTCGGAGAAGCTAATAAATCGATCGCTACGAAGAAAATTTTATTATCAGGAGTTAGGAGGAAGCGCCATGCCATATTCATACCCACACCCGCACCAAACCAGGGGGTTTGTACTTTTCCCGTCACTTTAATCTGAGTAAAACCGTCATCGGCGGGTTCCACTACACCGCATTCGGGGATTAATTTCAAATTTTGGCATTCTTCGCGGAAAAAGCGATATACTGCCTCTTTACCGACGATGGGACGTTGGAAAGGTGGTTGCAGAGCGCCGTCAGGGGTGAATAATTCAATTAATACATCAAAGTCATTGGCGTTGAGGTTGTCCATATAGTTGAGGACGGTGGCATTGGTAACGCCTTCAATGCTAACTTTGGTCCGTTCGGCAATATTTTGGGGAGGAACCACGGGTTCGGAAATACGGTTATAATCGCCTAGTTTCTTGGGATCATAGCCCATATCGACCACACAATTCCGCAGAACGGTGATTTGTTGTCCCGACTCTAATTTTTTAATCCCGTCTAAAACGGCGGTAGCATTAGCAGATAGTTCATAACCCTTGGGAATTGGGGCAACACTGCCATCTTCCATCCATTGTCCTAATTGATACCAGAATCCCAGCTTGATATTAGCAGACCAAGTGCCGTAGGTACGACAAATCGGGGTGTCAGCATGGTTCGCTAAGTCGCACATCACCTGCGACTGTTGCAGGGGTGACATCTGCCGAATTTCATTCATGGTTTTTTCGGCAAACACCATACTAGCAGCGCCGGGGGCGGCAACGGTGATGGTTTTGCCCATTTCTAGATAGGCAAACCAAATCAAGGCTAGTTGATCTTCGGTATTCAGCTGATTGAAACGCGCAATCGTGGCAGGAACCACATCCGCTGATAGCGTGTTGGGGAAAATGCTCCGCGCTGATTCGATCGTAAACGGCATAGATTCACCTTGAAGTAAAGTTTTGTATCAATTTAGTCTCATTCTATCATATTTGCGCCCCAAGGCAGCACCGATGGAGAAACTTTCCCAAAAAAAGCTGTACTTTAGATCACACTTACCCAGTATTATCACAAAATCTTAATGGTTGAACAACTGTTCTATCACTTATTTAGGGTCTGCTGAAAAAGTTTTTCGGTGGTGGCAGGGTGTGGGGTGTGGGGTGTGGGGTGTGGGGTTTTACTCATTTTCAGGTGGTCAATTACCTAATTTTCAGGGAAAAAGTCCAGGAATTTTACCCCCGATCACTGCAAGGGCTGGCACTTTTTGATTGACAAAAAGTCTAAAAGTCTTACCCAACAAGGTTTTTAGATTTATTCAGCAAACCTTATCTAGGTTTTGCGGCAGCAGCGAGCGATCGCTGTTTGGCGATGCTAGATAACGGAAAGTATCTCTAGAGGATGATTTTTGCTGCTCTAACTCGTTTTCAACCAGGGACTACTCTTGATGATCCCTAGTTTTTTCTAGGATTTCTCACCCCGTAGCAGGCCGTAAATTTGATCCGTATAGTCATAAAACTGAGCTTGTCGTTTAATTTTATGATTACGATCTAGGGGTAAATTAATTGTTAATTCCCGTTGTATAGTCCCCGGCCTAGCACTCAAAACATAAATACGTTGAGCCAAAAAAACCGCTTCATCCACATCATGGGTAATCATTAAAATACTACACCTAATTTTTTGCCAAATTTCAATTAAATATTCGTGCATTCTTTCTTTGGTTTGTACATCTAAAGCGGCAAAGGGTTCGTCCATTAATAAGACTTTGGGATGACAGGCAAGAGAGCGGGCGATCGCAACCCGTTGTTTCATCCCACCCGATAGTTCTCTAGGATAAGCATTAGCGAATTGAGTTAAACCGACAATATCCAGATAATAACAGGCTACTTCCCAGCATTCTTTTGTCGATAATCCCTGTAGTTTTAAGCCAAATTCAACATTTTTTTGGATCGTCATCCAGGGATAGAGTGTATAATTTTGAAAAACCATGCCGCGATCGGCTCCTGGCCCTGTCACTTCAACACCATCAACGGTAATTTTGCCGGAAGTGGGCAGCTCTAAACCCGCAATCATTCGCAACAAAGTTGATTTTCCCGAACCAGAGGCCCCGACCGCACAGACAAATTCAGCACTTTCAACGTGTAAATTAATATCTTTCAGAGCGACCACAGCACCTCGTTTAGTGATGAAAATTTTATTGAGTTGAGTAATTTCTAAGTGCATTAAGGTTCTTCTCTTATCATTAAAATAACTTTACTGGTGACAGAATAAACTCTGTTATTGAGTTTTTCAGTTAACGAGTAATTGACCATTTACAAGTCCACTGCAAAAACAAACGAAAACTTAAATCTAGGGCAAAGCCAATAATTCCCAGGACAATTAAACAGGCAAAAATTTCATCGGTTCTCAGAAATTTCTGGGCCAATAAAATCCGTTTGCCTAATCCATTATCCGCCGCCACTAATTCCGCCACCACTACCAAATTCCAGGCGGCCGCCATATTAACACGAAAAGTATCGATAACATTAGGAATAATATAGGGAGTAATCACTTTAAATAAAACCTGTTTTCGAGTTCCTCCAAGAGTATAAGTTACCTCGATCAATTCACGGGGAATGAACTTAACTGCATCCATAATCATCAGGGTATTAAAGAAAATTGTCCCGATAAAAATCAGCATAATTTTTGACGTTTCTCCAATACCCAAATAAATAACCAATAGGGGAATAAAAGCAGGAGCGGGCATATAACGTACAACGCCAATGATCGGTTCCATTAAACTACGAATACTCGGAAAAGTTCCCATTAAAATCCCTAGGGGAATAGCAAACAATCCTCCTAAAAAAAAGCCTCCAACTACTCGTAAAAAACTGGTCATAGTATCTTGAATTAAAAAGCCCTGTTCTGCCAATTTTCCTAAGGCCTGAATAACGGCTAAAGGAGAAGGCAAAAATACGGATTCAATGCCCGCAAAACTAGAGATTAGTAACCAGAAAATAAGCGGGACAATAATAGAGGAAACCATTAAAGTCCACTTTAGGGATTCGGGAATATCCTCGGTAATCCGCCAAAAAGTGCTTTGAGGAAGCGTTTTAGGTGTTGTGGTCATGGTATTTGCCAAAGAAAAGAATAATTTTGATAGCCAATATCACCCAGTTATCAAAAAATTCTTGCAGTCAACTTGTCTCTCTAATCCCTCTTGTAGATCGAGAATTGGAACCTTTAATTTCTCGAATGATCGAGGGGCTAATTAGGCGTTTTTGTCTTGATTTGCCAACGACTTGACAAATTTGGGCTCTAAAATGGTTGTTAGATCGGGGACTTTTTTAATAAAGCCAACTTCCCTCATAAAATCAGCCATTTTTTGAGCGGCAAAGGGCATATTTTTCATGGTTTTACCAGGACTAAAGGCTTCTAAGTTTTCTTCTAAGGTGAAAAACTTCGTTCCCTCTTTATATAAGGCCAATTCTTCTGTGCTAATGCCCGCACGCTTGGCCATAATCTCATCGGCTTTTTGGGGATTTTTAGCCATAAACTCTCGAACATCAAACCAGGTTTTGACAAGAGCCTGAACCTGTTCTGGTTTTTCTTTGATTAATTTGGCACTGACAACTAACAAATCAGGAATAGCACCGGGAAAAGCTTTAGAACTAATTAATTCTTTAGAACCTTTTCGTTTAAGGGCTGTTGACCAAAAAGGTGGAAAAGCAGCGACTGCATCTACTTTTCCCGATGCAAAAGCGGCAGCAGCAGCCCCTGTTTCCATGGGGACAATTTGCACATCTTTACGGCTCATTCCCTCTTTTCCTAGGGCTAAACTGAGGAGAAAGTCACCGACAACGCCTTCTTCGACAGCAACTTTTTTGCCTTTTAAATCTTGAATAGTTTTAATCTCTTCTGTGACAATAATTTTATCATTTCCTGACGAATTATCATTGACTAAAACAGCAACTTGACCATTCACTGCATCTCCTGCAAAAGCGATTGTATCGTTGAGAGTTTGGCTATTTCCATCTAATTGTCCGGCAGCTAAAGCTTGCAAGGATTCAAGATAACCATCAAACCATTTCATTTGAACATTAGCCCCATTTTTAGCAAATAATCCCTCTTCTTCAGCGATCGCCCAGGGCCACCAACCGGCCCAGTTACTATAACCGATGACAATGGGGGCAGTATTACTCAGAGAACTACTTGCATTGGGGGTTTGCTGAGGAGCTTGATTGCAACTAACGGTCAGGAGTAAGCTACTAAAAAAAACGAGAAGTAAGGAGAAAAAATTGCGCCGTTTCATAGATAATAGCCTTTAGAGATGACAGCTAGTAAAACAGAAATAAATCTCAAAAACTGTTACTGATTAACAATTCAAGAACCTAGTCCTATTGACTTGGCTTTTTAGCCAATTTAACCACTCTTCTAAACCTTCTCCTGTTTGAGCAGAAAGAGCGATAATCTTTACATCGGGATTCATAGAACGAACATTTGCCTCTAAACGTTTTAAATCAATCTCTAAATAAGGAGCCAAATCTAATTTGGTAATAATCAGACAATCCGCTTCTTGAAACATAATTGGATATTTGAGGGGTTTATCTTCTCCTTCAGTAATACTTAATAGAGCAACTTTAGCGTGTTCCCCTACCTCAAATTCGGCGGGACAAACTAAATTTCCCACATTTTCCACCAACAATAAATCAAACTCTTTGGGGTTATAATCTTCTTTGAAACGATGAATTCCCCCGGCTACCATTTTGGAATCTAAGTGACAGGAGCGACCCGTATTAATGGCAATCACGGGAACTCCATATTGTCTCAGGCGCTCTGCATCTAGTTCTGTAGTCATATCGCCTTCAATAACAGCCATTTTTAATTGATCTTTTAAGGCTGCGAGGGTTTTTTCCAATAACACAGTTTTACCCGCACCAGGACTGCTCATCAAGTTTAAACAGGTAATGCCCCACTCGTCAAAATGTTCCCGGTTGTGATCGGCTCCTGTTTGATTGGCATGAAGTAGATTAATTTCTAGGGCCGCGTCAAAAGTTTGGTGCATTTTAGTTGAGAATGAATAATTGATCATCGAACTTGTAGAAGCGATCACCCAACTTTGTTTAAGAATCTAAAGAATATTCAATGTGGTCAATTTTTAACTCTCGACCTGAACGAATATCCTCCATCGGTGATCGACAAGTTGGGCAGGAATATTGCTGGCCAATTTGGGGTTGATAATCTTTTTGGCAGCAATGACAATAAGCAATTAGGGGAATATTTTTAATCGCTAATTCCACGCCAGCAAGAAAAGTATTGGCAGTTTGAACTTCAAAGGCAAATTGTAAACTGACCGGTTCGACACAGGTAAATTCACCAACCATGAGATGAATTTTTTCAATTTTGAGCTTTTCAGGTTGGCTATCATACCAATCTCGAACTGTCATAATTAACGCCTTGGTCATATCAGTTTCGTGCATAGGAAATTACTGCCAGGGTTCGTCAACGGCCAGATTGGCCTCAGGATGAATATAATAGGGCTTTTCTTTACGGGGTAATTGACCTGAAATAACCAGATGGGCCATGGCATCACAAATAACACGGGTAGCCATCAAAGAGGTCATATCACTAATATCGTAGGGAGGGGAAACTTCCACCACTTCCATACCACAAATGGGAGCTTTTTGGATAATTTTACCTAATAAAGCTAAGGCTTCACGGGGTAATAAACCGCCAGGTTCCGGCCAACCTGTACCGGGGACAAAACCAGCATCAATGCAATCAATATCAAAACTAATCCAAACGCAATCCGTACCATCTAAAGCTCGTTCTAAGGCAAATTCGGCGGCGGCATCAATGCCTCGTTCAACAATGTCGGTGACGGTCAAAATATTAGTGGCCCGCTCGCGGCAAACTTTAACACCTTGACGGGGAACTTGCCAACCACCAATCCCTAATTGGACGAGATTTTTAGCAGGAGCATTTTTCATATTGGTGGCATGAAACCAGGGGCAAGTGTGCATCCGTTCATCTAAATCTGTTTCCTGGGTATCCACATGGCGATCAAAGTGAATAATACCGACTTTTTTATCCCCTAAATGCCGACAAATACCCCGCACCGTCGGAAAACCAATGGAATGATCACCCCCTAAAATAATCGGCAATGCGCCGGAACTAAAGACATGGGCAACCCCCTTCGAGATTTGATCAAAGGACTTTTCATTATTAGCAGGAATGGTGAAAATATCCCCCAAATCACAGAGCGTAATTTGTTCGCGCAAATCTACCCCTAATTCAAAATTGTAGGGTGTATAAAGGGCCGAAATCCGCCGAATTCCCTGGGGACCAAAACGAGTTCCGGGTCGGTAAGTTGTCCCCGAATCATGGGGAACACCGACGATTGCCACGTCATAATTGCCCACATTCCGCACATCTTCCAAATAGGGAGCCTTCATAAAGGTGTTAATTCCCGCATAGTGGGGTAACTCACCCCTGGAAAAGGTGGGAATACTGCGATTGCGAATACTATCGGCCGCCTCTAAACCGTAGGTTAACCCCTGAGAAACTTCCTGTTGCCAACCGGTTAGGGGCAAATGGCGTTCTTTTTCTAAGGCCTGTTGAGCTTCAGTTACATGAGGGGGTTGAAAAGTAGATTCCTCGGACATCATTTTACCTCAAAATACAATAACCCGGGAGTCTTCAAAGACACTGCCTCAAAACAGTTATCCTTAAAGTCTCCCGGGCTTTTATCCCGCCGTGTAGCCAGCTTAGATGGAAAAAATTTTTGATCCGCTCATTTAAGACTAGCTTGCTCCTCTCGGGCCTGACATTTAAAGAAGTTTAAATCGGAACCCTAGAAGCAATTTTCTTGACTTTAGACGATCTCAATCCAAAAAACAGTATCATAGACTACATAAAAGGGGATTTTTCCCGCTTAGATATGGTTTGCTGAATAAGTCTCTTGGTGGGGGCAGGGTGTGGGCTGTAGGGTTTTACCAGTTTTCAGGTGGTCAACTACCTAATTTTCAGGGAAAAAGTGCCTAAATTTTGGGGTTGTCAGATCAGAATATGAAGAATGAATTGCGACACAACGAAAGCCTTGCTCTGAAAGCGTTGTCAAGTCCGCTCTGACGCGCGATTATCTTCACACTTGACAACGCTTGTCATTTTTGGTAAGTTATGGCGTAATTGCAAGCTCAGCAATATTTTTTAGGGGGCATTTATTTGTGACATTAGCAAAACTAATCAAAAACTCCGTTGGGGGGGGGCTAATACTTATCAGTCTTTCCATCGCCAGTGGAGTACAAGCGGCAACTATTACAATTCCGGTGACCGTTAACAGCAAAGCTGCTCCTTGGCTTTGGGATAATACGACTCTGAATACAGCTTATCAATATGGAGTGAAGGATAACATAGCTCCAAGTACAATCAATAGCAGTTCTGGGTTAGATTTTGCCGCCGGAAATGCTCTGACAATTAATTATCTCAACGGGAAGACCAATGCTTTTGGAGGTTCTCCTGAAGTAGAGGCAAAAGGTTATTTCGGCTCATACACCACAAATGGCTTTGGGGGGAGTAGCGGATTAGGGTTTCCCAGCAAATATATGACGGCTGATTGGGATACTTACCTAAATCAGCTAGTAGGTACGTTTGCTGATGCAACTGGAGCCATCATCGGTACACCTTTTGCTATTGGGTTAGGACGTACAGTTTCCATTCCAGTGGGTGCAACTCAACTTCAATTAGGAATTAACGACGATATCTTCGCCGATAATACAGGGGAATTAAACCTTACCGTCTCCCAATCTGTATCCGTTCCCGAACCTAGCACAATTTTCGGCTTAGGTGTATTAGGATTTGGTGCTTTCTTCAAGCACAACCTAGCTAAATCTAACAAGTCAAATAAACAGGACAACTAAACGGGTTAAATTTTGGGCGCAATGTTTGCGCCCCTACATTGCACCTGGTGTAATCGGTAGTGGCCTATAGTGTACTGCCTTTCTTCGATAATCCTTTCTTATCACCATAACTCCGGCAAGCAGAATTAAGATGAGTTAGAGTTTAAATGCTTGGGAAAATAGGGCTTGTAGGCGCACGGATTTTCCATTATGAATATAATATCATGTCAAGGGGCTTTTGTCAAGAGAAATTTTGACAACATCCAGAAAAACGTAGCCTATTGTAGGGCTAATTCATGAATTAGCCCTACTGGACTGTTTCAGCTAATTTGGTGTATTAGAAAAATGCTATAAATTCTATAATCTAAGATTTTAAGCCGAAATCTATTGCCCTATTTTAGTTGAAACAGTCTAGTAGGGTGCGTTAGACGGCAAAAATTTACGCTTTGACTTCAAGCTAACAATCCGTCGTAACGCACCACCAATCATCGACTATGATTGGAATGATTGAATGATAGACTATGATTGAATTAATCACTGATAACTGATAACTGATAACTGATAACGGCTCTTCTCGACTTTGTGTGATAATTTTTGCTTATGGAATCCTGAAGTGCTTATTGGGCAAAACTTTTAGGACTATTTTGCGGAAGAAATTATCAGTATAGACCTCGTTTCCACACAGAAACCAGAAGAGCCTGATAACTGATAACTGATTACTGATAACTGATTACTGATTACTGATTACTGATGACTGATGACTGATAAAGCTATGACACTCAAAGAACAACTAATTAAAGAAATCGAGCAGACACCTGACACCCTTTTGACTGAATTACTTGACTTTTTGCTCTTTATCAAAGAACGACATACTGCAATAGAAATTACAGAAGAAGAGCAAGCTAACATAATCGCTTCTGAATCAGCTTATCAAGCAGGAGACTATCTAACCCTCGAAGAATATGAGGCAACTCAAGCGTGAACTACAGAGTTATTATTCCGAAACCCGTTCAAAAACAACTAAACAACTTACCCAAACAACAACGCGAACGCTTAATTACTGTCATTAGACTACTTACCGATACACCTCGTCCTAGCGGAGTCAAGAAACTCAAAGGATATGATGAAACCTACCGAATTAGAATAGGGGATTATCGCATCATTTACAAAATTCAAGATCAAGAAATGCTGATTATCATATTGAGTAGTATTCATCGAAAAGATGCTTATTGAACCTCTAAGTAGGTGGGTGTAATTCAATATAAGATGAACGTAGGTTGGGTTGCCTATAGATATTGCTAATCAACAGGATCATCATCTTTATGGAGTTCCCAAATCTTAAGCAAAGTAGAACCTCTCTATCGAGAAGCGATTAAGATTGCTACCCAAGTATTAGGGGAAAATCATCCCTATACCCAAACCGTTTATCAGAATTATCTGAGGATGCTGTCTTAACTATGATTGGAATGATTGAATGATGGACTATGATTAGGGAGCTAGTTAGGATTTGCTGAAAAGTAAATGCCTAACCCTAGTGGATTAGAGATGAAGATTGATTGAATGAACGAATCCTAGTCAATCACATAATCACATAAATCATAGTTAAGACCATTGGAAAATAGGGCTTGTAGGCGCAAGGCTTTCCCATTATGAATATAATATCATGTCAAGGAGCTTTTGTCAAGAGAAAATTTTTTTGACCCGGAAGGAATTCAACCTAGATAAAAACTGAGGATCAGAGCCACTAAAAAACTCATTAACAGGCATAAAATTCCGAAATAAAGGACGATTTTAGCACGGAAAGCTGATAGGAGGAGGATAAAAGCTTTAATATCAATGAGGGAAGCGACCAGTAAAAAAGCTAGAGTGGAACCCACGGACAGATTAGTAATTAAAGAACCGGGGACAAAAGTGCTAAGACTGGCATTAACAGCGAGGGTGAAACCAAAGAACAACTGCACGAGAATTTGAGTAACGGGACTATTCCCCCAGGCAATTAATTGACTCTGAGGTAATAATAGCTGAAAGACACTAGATATCGCACAGCCAATGATTAATAATCCCCCTAATTCCAGTGCTTCATCGATAAAGTTATCGAGAAATAACTGCACAGAAATTGGCCAAGCTTGCCTATCTCTAGTTTTATACTCATAAACAAGACTGCCGACTCTTTGTAGGGGTTGACTGGCTGCTTCCTCTGGTAAAAAACTCCCGGAAAGAACTAAACTCGATTCTAGGGGAATTTCGCTATCGGTGCGGGGTTTTTCCCGATAGAAACTAAAGAGAGTGCCGATAACAATTGCCATTAACCAGACCGAAAGCGATCGATAGAAGAAAATACTAGAATAGCTGAAAGTCTGCCAAGTTAGCCAAAGAGTGACGATATTTAGGGTAGGTGCAGCGGTGAGAAAGCTAAACACCACCCCTGGGGGTACTCCCTCTAATAAGAATCTTCTAGCGACGGGAATCGTGCCGTATTGTCCGACCGGTAGGATTAATCCGATGGCACTGCCAACGATCGCTCCTAAGACTCGATTACGGGGAAATATCGCCGCTAATCGCTGTTTATTGACGAAAACCAGCAAAAAACTGGAAACGGCCGTCCCGAAAAGTAAAAAGGGAAGCGAGGTCAAGACTAAACTAAGAAAAAAAGTAACAGCGATAGAAATTTGATTCATGAATAGGGTTCAAGATCGGAAGCTATCCTACAAAATAGCAGATAAGGTAAAAAGTAAAAAGAGCGGTTTTAGATGCAACAATAGGTAGCTGGTTATAATTAAATTAAACATGGATTTTAGGTTCGATCCCCCCTGCCCCCCTTGATAAGGGGGGTGCCGATCCCCCCTTAGTCACCCCTTAATAAGGGGGGCATCTGATAATTTTTAATGCCTACCTACTTAGGTGAGTTTGTTGAAATCAAAAATTAAAAAGAACGTAAAGCGATTAATTGTGCCTCAGCTTTATGAAGGGATTCTAACCATTCTTTTTCGGGATCACTATCGGCAACTATTCCCGCTCCCACTTGTCCCCAAACGGTGTTTAAATCCCCCTGAGCGGTCATTAATAGGGTACGGATGAGAATATTCAAATCTAAATGACCTCGTAGGTCAATATAGCCACAGGAACCATAGAATAAATTGCGTCGCACCGGTTCCAATTCTTCGATAATTTCTAGACAACGAACTTTCGGACAACCGGTAATTGTTCCCCCGGGGAAAAGAGCTTTAATTAAATCAATAGCATGATACTTTTTATCTAATTTTCCTTGAACATTACTGACCAAGTGCATAACATGACTATAACGCTCGATCGTCAGTAATTCATCCACATCAACCGATCCCCATTCACAAACTCTACCCAGATCATTGCGTTCTAGATCCACTAGCATAATATGCTCGGCCCGCTCTTTTTTATTAGTTAATAGTTCCTCGGCCAATTGTCGATCGAGTGCCTCGGTTTTACCCCGGGGACGAGTTCCAGCGATCGGTCTAGTGCTGGCTATTCCTCTTTCTAATTTCACCAATCTTTCGGGAGAACAACTAATCATTTCTCCCCAAGGGGTGCGCCAATAACTGGCAAAAGGAGAAGGGTTAATCTGTTGTAAACTGCGATAAATTTGCCATCCTTTTGCCCTAGTTGTGCTTTGAAATCTTAGGGATAAATTTGCTTGAAAAATATCGCCTTTTCTGATATAATCTAAGGCTTTTTTAACAGCTTTTTCGTAGTCGAGTTGAGAAGTATAAAAGATTAAGGGAGAGGGACGAGGATCGATAAACTCAAAATCCGGTTGATTGCTTAAAGATTGTTCGTATTTATCTAAATCTTCGGGTTTGCTGGCAGCTAACCAGAGAATTTGTGCTTGGTGATCGAGAATGGCAAAACTATCCGGTTCATACCAATAAGCGACGGGAAAAGGGAGAGTATCAGCTTTCCTGTCGGGTAATTTTTCTATTTCCCAAGCTAAATCGTAGCCTAACCACCCCAACCAACCACCATGGAAAGGAAGATGATCGGGAAGAACATCAGATCGAGTTTGGGGGAGTAAACTGCTTAAAAAGGGCAAAATTTCCCCTAGTGCGGGGGTCCAAAGCTGACGCGGGGAACCAGCACAAAGAGAGTAACGGGAGAGGGAATTACCCGGATAGGGACTTTCTAGTAAAGTAGCGATCGCATCTTGGGAGAATAAGCAGGCAAAAACCTCGGAACCGGTGCGCTGATGCAGAGGAAGCGATCGCCAATGCCATGCTAAAGGTTTTTGCATCTAAAATTGCGGGCCAAAATAGCTGTGAAATTGGGTATAACTAGGGTTTGCGGCAAAAAGTTTTTCGTGGGGGTAGGGTGTAGGGTGTGGGGTGTGGGGTGTGGGGTTTTACCCATTTTCAGGTGGTCAATTACCTAATTTTCAGGGAAAAAGTCCCGGAATTTTCCCCCCAATCACTCCAATGGTCGGCACTTTTTGAGGGAAAAAAAGTCTAAAGACCTTATCCAACAAGGTTTTTAGATTTATTCAGCCAACCCTAACTAGGGGTTTGGTGTTAGTTGTGGGGTAGTTGATTTTTCCTATCTGCTAACACCTATTCGCTTAGTCCTAAATGTTTGCTGTCTGCTAATTATCCCCGATAATCGAGGTCAATTTCTTTAGAACCGCCGCGCTGTAATTGGCCTAATAATTCCCCTAACTGACTCCAAACCAAACCACCGATAAAGATAGTCATCGGGAGAGAGATAGCGTAGGCAACCCAACCATTGAGAATAAATATATCTAATCCCGAGGCCAGGAAAAGACAGATTCCTACACAAATACCGATAAAAGGAATTTGTAAGGAACTAGATTTTAAAAGATTTTGATCGTCTGAACCCTTATTTTTATACCAATTGTTAACCACTTGCTTGAGACTAGCTTCAAAAGCGGCCCCGCAGGTAATACCGATAAATAAACCGGCAAAAACTAGAAAATAGGGCGGTTGGGGCAGAAAATAATAATCCATAGAAAAAGTGATTAAGCGATGATGACCTTAAACACTTTAACGCGAACTGGTTTCTCGCGGAAGGACAGCGGCCACACCTTGGGACGATAATTCCCGAAAAGCGCTCATGGCCACATCCAAGAGTCGCCGCGGTTGCAATTCTCCTTGAATTAAACCCCAGAGACGTTGCACTTCGGCAGTATGGAGACGGTCATCTTCCGTTAAAGCTAATAGCAATTGACGACGCAGATAACGACCTTCTTCCGAGAGAAGAAAAGTGATGCCTAATTGTGCGGTGGGCAGTAAATCGAAGTTACTTTCCGAGCGAGCCATTGTAATCATGTTTTCTAGGCGTTGCCACTGGAATTTACCGTCTTTGAACAGCACATCCAATAAACGCCGCCGCAGTTGGGGCGATTCCCCTGTCAGGAGACGTTTAGCAACGTAGGGATAGGCCACTTGGACGATTTTGAAGTTAGGATCGAGGGTGAGGGCTGCCCCTTCTTGGGTGACGAGGGAACGAATAATCAGGGCAAATTTGGCGGGAATCCGGAAGGGATACTCGTACATCAATTCGGAGAAATCATCGGTAATGGTGCGGAAATTGAAGTCACCGACCCTTTGACCGATGGCATTGCCTAAAACTCGTTCTAGCGCTGGAATAATAGGTTTTATATCCGTTTCTGGGGTTAAAAATCCCAGTTTGACAAAGTTGCTGGCCAGGTTTTCGTAGTCTTTGTTAATTAAATCGACGACGCAACTAGCGAGGGTTTCTTTAGTTTCCTCCTCTAACTGGTCCATCATGCCAAAATCGATATAGGCCATGCGACCATCAAAAGTGGCGAAAAGATTACCCGGGTGGGGATCAGCGTGAAAAAAGCCGTGTTCGAGGAGTTGCTGTAATCCGGAGGTGACGCCGATTTTAACGATATTATTGGGGTCTAATCCTAAAGCTTTGATGTTCTCGGTATCGGTGAGTTTATAGCCATCAATCCATTCCAGGGTGAGGACGCGGCGACCACTATAACGCCAGTAGATACTGGGAACTTTAACTTCGGGGTTATTTTGGAAGTTGGTGGCGAATTTTTCAGCGTTGCGACCTTCGTTTTGATAGTCGATTTCCTCAAAGAGTTTGGTGCCGAATTCATCGACAATCAGGGTGAGGTCGTGGCCGAGATTGAGGGGTAATAAACGACCGAATTTTTGGGCGGCCCAGCGCATTAGGTATAAATCGAGGCTTAAAAGCGCCCGCAGCCCGGGCCGTTGCACTTTAACGGCTACTTCTTCACCGGTGGGGAGTATCGCTTTGTAAACCTGTCCTAAACTAGCGGCAGCTACCGGGGTGGGGGATATTTCTCGATAGGCTTTTTCTACGGACATTCCCAATTCTGTCTCGATAATGGCAAAAGCGATGTCGTTATCGAAGGGGGGAAGTTGGTCTTGCAGTTTAACTAATTCGTCTAAAAAGTCTCTGCGAACGAGGTCGGGACGGGTAGAGAGAGCTTGACCGACTTTGATGAAGGTGGGACCCAAACGGGTGAGAATTTGCCTAAGTTCGCTGGCACGCTGGTATTTATTGGCTTCTTCTTGCTTTGTCCATTTGTCCCAGAGGAGACTGAGGAGAAATAATCCTAAAGACCAAATAATCACGAAAGCGCGACCGAACAATTGCCAAGGTTTGTAACGGTATTCTTGAGCGATCGCTGCTGCACTGTAAGGAGTGAACTGTGTTTCTTCTCGTTTCCCGTCAGTTTGACTGTCTTGATGCCGACTCACTAGCTAATCTCTATATATCTTACGCCACTTCATATTGTAGCTAAGTTCTTGACATCAGTATACAAAACTACACATTATTTAATAATTGTTATAATTCCCTGAGAAATTATAAGTATTTATAACTAGACTGCTGGGGAAATTCTCGGCTAGTGGATGTCCTCAAGTACCTGATGGATATTTTCAACAAGCTGTTCTATAAAGTTAACGGCATCATTAACCATATTTTCATCGATATTCCAGCGACTGCCAATGCCATAACTCGGGTCTATATCAGCTTCATGGGCGATTTGGTTCCTTCGCTCAACAATTGCGCTAAGTTGGCTTTTAATATCTTTGGCTGGTTTATTTAGTTTGCTGGCCACTTCTTCCCACAATTTCTTGGCTGAAATTAGTCTAATGGCCTCCGCTATCTTGTCCGGTTGTTGATAGCTTTCATAGCTGAGTTTTTCTCTAATTTCAGTCTCTAGCCAATAATTACTATTAAGTTTGTTGGTGAGGAGATTTTCAATCATTGGTAGTACCTCGGAAATTGAGCGAGATTCTTGATCAAAAAAAGAACCGTAGTTTTGTTGAATTTCGTTCTCTAACCAAGAGCCAATACTAATAGCTATCAATCGTTCTTGTCGTGCGCCATTCAAGGAGACTTGAAAACGAGAAAAGGCAGATTGAGAACTGTTAGGAGTGGGAGAAGGTTCTGAACGTTGGCCTCGATAAATTTCTAGCATTCCTAGAGTAACCACTTCGTGAATATAATAATCTAAAGCGCTCACAGTCAGGACTAAAGCGGCTCTGAGGATATCCGATACATCTAGGGCGGAAGTAGTCTGAGATTTGAGGGAATTGTGGATAGCGATCAAGTCACGAACGCGGGCAAGACTAAGGCGAAATTGTTCAATGGCTAACTGCATAAATCTCGGAGGTAAGACCGATAACTTTGTCTGCTAAGTCAGAAAAAATCTTTTTAAAGTCCTCTTGTTTTTCTTGGGCTTTACCTAACACTTTACCCTGCCACTTAGCTGATTTCAATTGTTCAGCAGTTAGCGCAAAAACAGGCATTTGATGCTCTTGAGATAAGGCAATAAGACTATTAAAATTAGGAATTTTTACTAGAGTACAGCAGTCTGGTACACCATTCTGATCGTAGATAAATTTCGGTAGCATCATGCCATTTTTTCCTAGGGCTGGAATCATTTTATTGCCGATATTTTCCTCGATTGTGTTAATCCAGTTTTCAAAGGCTTTTGTTTCTTTTCCACGAATAATTCGATAGTTCTGAACAATAGTTCCCAAAAAATGTAGGTTAACTTCGGGGAAGGGATAGTTGGCGGTTTTGAGAATTGGTAAAGCACTAGCTGCCTTAGCCCATTGGTGCCACTTAGGCAAGATTTTAGTTAAAGAATCGATAGCCATAACCGAGAAAAAATCCGCTGTGGTTGGCACAATAAAAAAGTTGCTGGTCATCAGTATATTTTGATTGATTGACCCCAAACTGGGACTCATATCGATTAAAATATAGTCAGCTTGAAATCTTTCGGCAGTTTTGTCTAATAAATATGTAATCGCACCGGGGAGATTTTTTAAAGCCTGAATTGACCCACTAAGTTCTTGAGCAATACCTAGGGTAACTTCATATTCAGCTAACCCCACATGACCAGGCAGTAAAAATAAGTCATCACGACCATCAATAGGAATACAGTCCACAGCTTCGATTAATCTCGGTTGAGACTCAAAAGCAGGTGCTAAAGCTGTTTTAATATTAGAGTAAGTATTGTAGATGGCTTGTAGTCTTTCCTCCCTATCTTCACTTTCATTAGTCAAAGCCATACCAGTTAAGTTACATTGGGGATCGGTATCGACAATAATTACTCTTTTGCCCTTCTCAGCAAGCATCCAACCAAGGTTAAAAGTGGTTGTAGTTTTGCTCACTCCACCTTTATGATTAAAAAAAGCTATTTTTTGCACCATGGCATTAATTATATTTGAAGATTGTTGCCCTTGGTCATTATTGTAACATCAGTGTGGAGATTTTGCCATGATTTCTAGGCTAGAATCAGAGTTTCGGATTACTCATCTTAATGCCTAGCAATTAAGGAAAAATTGCGCCGTGGTTTCCACCCTAACACCCCCAACCGGATATTTAAGCAATTTCATCGGGATTAATGCCCAATTCTCGCAGCTTTTGGGCTAATTTTTCCGCCCGTTGTTGTTCTCTTTCTTTGGCTAATCTTTCCTGTTCTTTGGCTAATCTTTCCCGTTCTTTGGCTAATCTTTCCTGTCGGGCCGACTCTTGAGGGGTGGGAACCAATTCACCTGATTCGGTGAAATAGCGCAATTTATTGGCAAAAATTCCTAAATATAATCCTAGTTGCTTACTCCATAAATAACCGTTTTCATTGGGGGTAATCGGTTGGTATTGTCCCTCGATTAAAGTGAATCCTTGCCATTCTAAAGTATTAGGATCAAACCAAAAATATTCAGGAGTCCGGAAAGTATGCTGATATAGTTCCTTTTTGGCTTTTCTGTCCACATTAGCGGTGGAATCGGAGAGAATTTCGATGATTAAATTGGGATATTTACCCCCTTCTCCCCAGACAACCCAACTTTTCCTGGGACGTTTCTCTGTATCTAAAACCACGAAAAAATCTGGTCCACAAAAATCTCGCTGTTTCAGTTGTCTTTCGTTATAATAAATAGTCAAATTGCCCGAGGCATAGTAATCGTTTCTATCTTGCCAGAGCCAATCAAGACAAGATAATAATAAAATAATTTGTTGTAAATGCAGATCACTTTCCAAGGGTGGTTCATCACTCCATAAATCGGTGGGAGGACAGACAATATCGGTAGCAATATCTAGGGTTGTCATCGTTTATAAACCCATTGAGTCAATTTGGGGTGATTCTAGCAAGAAGCCACAATCAATACAATTATATTATAAGTCCGATCGTTTTGCTTGGGGTGCATCTCATTTTTGTAAATCTACTAAGTGGGGATTTTTAAGGGGAAACTCTCTGCTAAAATCGGGCGTTACTTTCGGTTTTATCACTCAATCCAAGCTTTTGGGGGGTAGAACCCCCCAACGGGGTAGGGTTGATTCATAGTAGGGTTGATTCATGAATCAACCCTACCGCGCATTAGTTTTTCGGTGGGATGCTTACACGCGATTGTTCATATTTTTGTACCAATTTAAGAGTCACTGATAATTGCTGATTGTCGGTATTTCCGCAAATGTGGGATGCACCCCTTAATCTTCCGCTCGGTCCTAGGGAGATTTTTGTCAAGTCTGAAATCGAATTACTTAACAATTTGGTGAAGGTGAATCAACGAAATCCGTCAAGCTTTATTAAGGGGGGTTTGCCCTCAATCTCCTTGCTTGAAGGACTTATAAAAACCAGAAGAAAGCAATTAAAATAACAGTGAGAGTGGCGGCAAAAATGAGAGCGTATTCAATTTTTTGATTGATAATACCAATAACAATGACTAGGGTAATTGCCAGAAGAAACACACCGATATAGACTAGATCTTGAGTACCTGAATTAACTAAATTATTATTTAAAGTCGTTGTGGGTGTGGGAGTTTGTAGAATTGTTGATGAGAGACTAATCGTGGAGGTAATGAACATAAATATTTATGACTACCATAGAACTAATTTTATACAGTAAACCGGACTGTCATCTTTGCGAAGGGTTGCTAGAGAAACTAGAAAAAATCCGTCAACCGGAGTGGCAGTTAGAAATTAGGGACATTACCAGTCGAGAGGATTGGTTTAACGCTTATCAGTACGAAATCCCCGTCCTCTGTCAAAAACTGGCCACGGGGGAAAAAATCCTTCCTCGTCTTTCCCCCCGGGCAAATGCCGAACAATTGGCCCGTCTTTTAGCCAATAATTTAACCTAGGGGCTAATTAGGGTTTGCTTAATAAATCTAAAAACCTTGTTGGATAAGACTTTTAGACTTTTTTTCCCTCAAAAAGTGCCAGCCATTGCGGGGATCGGGGGCAAAATTCCTGGACTTTTTCCCTGAAAATTAGGTAATTGACCACCTGAAAATGGGTAAAACCCCACACCCCACACCCCACACCCCACACCCCACACCCCACACCCTACCCCCACGAAAAACTTTTTGCCGCAAACCCTAATTACCCGGACCAGGAATAACGACCGGACTAGGAGAGGGAGAAGATTGGGCGACCGGTTGCGGTTTGGCTGCGGGTTGAGTTTGATACCATTTAAAGTGTTGGTAGGCCGTGCGCGATATTTGTTGAATCAGAGTCCTAGCGTTACTATCATTGTGGGGACGTTTGACCATCACTGCTCCTAGATAGCGTTTCCCGTTGGGCATATCAATAATCCCCGCATCCGCTAACATCGAGCCAATATCACCGGTTTTATGGGCAATATCGGCGGATTTCTCGATACCTTGCGGCAGCAGGGTGCGAGTGCGCGTTTCCTGCATAATATTCAATAGACGATCGCGGGAACGTAAACTAAGTAATTCCCCTTGATTAACTTTTCCTAAGATTGTCACCAAATCTCTCGGACTTGTGGTATTGGTTCCTTCCAAGTCTGGTAAAGCGTTATTAATTACCGTACTGGTCAAACCCCAAGCTTGAAAACGCTGATTAAGAGCCTTTTTGCCGCCCATGCGCTTAATTAACATATTAGTAGCGGTATTATCGCTAATTACGTTCATTTTAGTGGCGGTTTCTAGGGCAGTATAGGTTTTATTCGCTCCTAGATACTGCATATCCCCGGACCCACTGGCCATGACATCCTTAGTGGCCACAAGGGGTTCATCGAGACGAATTTTTCCCGCATCCACATCCTCAAAAAAGGCCACCAGAATCGGGATTTTAATCGTACTAGCGGCGGCAAAAATAGTATCTCCGCGAAAATTAGCGTAAGCACCGTTATCGAGGTCAATAAATAAAGCTCCCGCCTGTAATTTCGGATATTTGACCGCTAAAGCCTGTAATTTCTGGTTGAGGCTGCTGAGATTTTCGTTGAAAACTAACGTGGTCGGTTTTGGGGTGACGGGTTGGGGAGTCGGGGGATTGGTAGTGGTGGGTTTTGGGTGTAGAGGTAATTTGCTCGGATCCACCACGGTTAAAACCGTACCAGCGATCGCACCTAAACCGACACCAAGGATAGAGAAGCGAAGAAGCTGAAGGAGAAAAGAGGCGATTAGGTTAGTTTTACGCTGTTTTTTTGCCCTTTTAACCGGTAAAGACTTTTTTTTGTTGTTTAAGTCCATGGCCCTAGGGGACCCAGGGCCAGATTGGACTTTAGTAGGACGACGAGTTACTTGACGAGTCACGGTTTTCCTCAAGGGTATCCAGATTTATTATCGATCGCTAGGAGAATTTTTTTTCTTGCCCTTGAGACTATCAAGACCGAGAAAAAGTTGCCCGATACTTTCAATATGACCGATAATACCCCGCAGCAGGGCTAATTCCTCCACCGTGGGCCGGGCCCGATGATAAAATTGCCGGAATTTCTCCATCCTAGCGGCGGCGGTGTGGGGGTAAAGATAGCCAATTTTGAGCAAAAAGCTCTCCAAGTGCTGATAATAGCCTTCTAGAGCCTCAAAAGTGGCATTAGGGGGCGTTTCTAACCGGGGTTCGAGCCTATTTTCCGTCGCCATTTGGTACAGTTCGTAGGAGCAAACCGCCACCGCTTGGGCGAGATTGAGGGAGGAATATTGAGGATTAGCGGGAATACCGACAAAACGCTGGGCGTGGTTCAGTTCGCTGTTACTTAAACCCCGGTCTTCTGGACCAAAAATTAAGGCCGATTCTAGGTTAGGGGTGAGTAACCAGGGTAAGGCGGCCCGGGGTGTTTCGAGGGGAGTATTCAGGTGACGGGGTTTCGAGGTGGTGGCAATGATGCGATGACAACCCTGCAAAGCTTCCCCAAGGGTGGCTACCCGTGAACAGTTTTCTAGGACTTCAATCCCGTGTACTGCCATGCGTCGCGCTTCTTCTCCCAGGATATCACAGGCAGGATTGACGATAATTAAGCGACTTAAGCCCATATTCCGCATAATTCTGGCAGTGGAACCCACATTTAAGGCTCCGGCTGGTTCAACCAAAATAATTCTCAGGCGATCAAGTGGGGAACTCTGATTATTTTCATCTACACTCATAGATAAGGCGCAGTTTTTGACTTTTTAAGTTTAATCATGGCACGTCAGGTCTCGAAGTCCGATCTTCCCAGTAAAATTTGTCCCGTTTGCGGTTTATCCTTTACTTGGCGCAAAAAGTGGCAAAACTGTTGGCATGAGGTCAAATACTGTTCAGAACGCTGTCGTCGTCGCAAGTCCTCGGTGAATCAGTAAAAAGCCGAGAATTTTAACTATCAAATAGGCACTCTTGCAAAAGGCAATTTTTAGCTGAGGACTTAGATGGGTAATTAATTTTGCTTAGGTACTCTATTAGCTTTTAATTTTACGGCTAATTTAGTAAGCTGATATTTGGCTAAATTAACTTTTTCTTAAGAGAATCTCAATGCACATTGCCTGGTTAGGAAAAAAATCTCCTTTTTGCGGTAACGTTACCTATGGGCGAGAAGTGACTAATTCCCTGCTCGATCGAGATTATCAAGTCAGTTTTCTGCATTTTTCTTCCGAAAAACCCACTGTCAGCGATTGGCCCGACTTTTACGACGAAATCACCCTGCCACGTCTCTATAGTTCCCAAGTCTATACTATTCCCACCCTGAAATCGAGTCGGGTTCTACAGGATAAACTCAGGGAACTGAAACCCGATCTAGTTCATGCGTCCTTACCCCTGTCTCCCCTCGATTTTCTGCTACCGGAAATTTGTGAGTCTTTAGATTTGCCTCTGGTGGCGACTTTTCACCCGGCTTTTGATAGTAAAATTCGCAATCTCATCTCTAGTACCCAATTATTAACCTACCAACTACACGCCCCTTTTTTAGCTAATTACGATAAAGTAATTATTTTTTCCACCTCTCAACGGGATTTTTTAGTTAAATTGGGAGTTCCCGAAGAAAAATTAGCAATTATTCCCAATGGGGTTGATGTTAATAAGTATTGTCCAGGACCCTCGAATATTAAAGCTCAATATAATGCCGATTGTTTATTTGTTTATCTCGGTCGGATCATGCCGGAGAAAAATGTAGAATCTTTATTGAAAGCTTGGAAAAAAACCAGTTTAGGTGATAGATGCAAACTGCTCATTGTGGGCGATGGTCCGTTAACTCCTTCCCTTAAACCTTTTTATGGAGAAGAAGATGGTATTATCTGGTTAGGTTTTATCGGCGATGAAAATAAACGAATTGAAATTTTGCGCGGGGTTGACGGCTTTATTTTACCCTCATTAGTGGAAGGTTTATCGATTTCCCTCTTAGAAGCGATGGCCTGCGGTGTTGCTTGTCTGGCTACGGATGTGGGGGCCGATGGGGAAGTGTTAAAAGGTGCGGGAATAGTTCTAGATACTAAAGGACTAATTACCCAATTAAAAACTCTCTTGCCCGTATTACGAGATCATCCCGAATTAACAACAATTTTCGGACAAAAAGCCCGTCAAAGAGTTTTAGACTCTTACAGTCTCAGCAAAAATATCGATCGCTTACAGTTAGTTTATCAAGAAGTGTTAGCCAAAAAACAATCTTCTCTTAGCTACTTTCACTAAGGAATTTATATGACGATTGCCCGGACAATTTGCTTGGGATTTATTGCGGTAATTTTAGCGGGAACTTCCCTGTTGATGTTGCCTGTTTCTACCACTAGCGGCACTTGGAATGACCCAATTGTTGCCCTCTTTACCTCCACTTCTGCTGTCTGTGTTACGGGTTTAGCAGTAGTAGATACGGGTACTTATTTTTCTTTTTGGGGTCAATTATTTATTGCTTTATTAGTGCAAGTGGGGGGTTTGGGATATATGACCACTACCACTTTTTTAATGTTATTAGTTGGGCGAAAATTTGACCTGAGACAGAAGTTAGCGATTCAAGAATCCTTTGATCGACCTTTCCTACAAGGTAGTCAAAGTTTAATGAAATCAGTGATTGCTACTACTCTAGTTTTTGAGTTAACAGCAACTTTGGTTATGTTAACTGTCTTCGCCCAAAAGTATGATTTTAGATATGCGGTGTGGTTATCTTTATTCCATAGTATTAGTGCTTGGAATAATGCTGGTTTTGGCTTGTTTAAAGATAACTTGATGTCCTATCAATCCTCAATTATTATTAACTTAGCTATCACAGGATTGATCATTTTTGGAGGTATCGGTTATCAAGTAATTATCGAGTTTTATACTTGGTCTATTCACCGCTTTCGATATAAAAGAAAAGGCTTTGTTTTTTCTCTTAACTATAAAGTTGCTATCAGTACAACTATATTTTTATTAGTGATGGGAACATTGGCTTTTTTATTTACTGAACAGGGAAATGGTGACACTTTGGCTAATTTATCAATTAAAGATAAATTGCTGGCCGCTTGGTTCCAATCGGTAACATCGAGAACAGCAGGATTTAATACCATTGATATCGGTAAAATTTCCGTAGAAGGTTTATCAATTACCATGGCTCTCATGTTTATAGGAGCCAGTCCTAGCGGTACAGGCGGCGGTATTAAAACCACAACTTTTAGGATTTTATATAACTGTACCCGCTCGGTTTTAAGAGGTCGTGAAGAAGTGACTCTTTATCAAAGACGCATTCCTATGCCGTTAATTTTAAAGTCAATGGCGGTGGTTTTTGGTTCGGTTATAGCGATTATTGTCTCCACCCTAGCTATCTCATTTGTGGAGACAGATTTTCAAATGATTCAACTGTTTTTTGAGGTAGTTTCTGCCTTTGGAACTGTCGGACTATCTATGGGTATAACCGCCGCTTTATCGCCGATTTCTAAGTTAATTATTGTTTTTATGATGTATCTGGGACGGGTGGGAGTTATACTTTTAATAGCGGCTATCATCGGCGATCCGAAACCAACAGTTATTAATTACCCCGAAGAAAACCTTTTAGTGGGATAATTAATATCAGTTATCAGTTATCAGTTTCTCCTGTCTCCTCACTCATTGACACTAGCATTTTAAATGCGTAACAGTTTAACTTCAAATTATGCAATCAATTAAATTTTTTAGTAGTATGCGTCCCCAAAATCGTCAATTTGCCGTCATCGGATTAGGCAGATTTGGGCGCGCCGTCTGTGAAACCTTACGCAAACAAGGTTATCAAGTAGTAGCGACAGATATTGACGAAGGATTAGTAGCACAAGCGTTATCCGATCGAATAGTAGATAATGCGATCGAGCTTGATTCTACCAAACCTAACGCCCTGCGAGAAGCGGGAATTTTTGAAACCGATACGGTGATTGTCGCTATTGGTAAATACGTGGAAGAAAGTATCATTACTACTCTCAATTGTAAGGAAGCGGGGGTTAATTTTGTCGCCGCTAAAGCCTCCACAGAAATCCATGGAAAATTACTCAAAAAAGTTGGTGCAGATTTAGTAGTTTTTCCCGAATACGATGCTGGTTGTGAGTTAGCGCACCGTTTAACTAGACCATCAATTTTAGAACGATTTGATCTCGATCCTGAACATAGTATTGTCGAGTTAAAAGTCCCGGAAGCTTTTCACGGTAAAACCCTAGCAGAGTTAGAAATTCGTAATCGTTATGGGTTAAATATTGTCGCTGTCGGTAATGCGGAAAAATTCAAGATTAACCCCAATCCCCAAGAAAGATTATACAAGGATTTAGCCATGGTGGTGATTGGTTCTAACCGAGATATTCAGCGTTTACCGATTTGACACTCCCCGCTCTAAAGAGACGGGGATTCTTGGTTCACAGAGATTACTTGCTTAGACAGAATTGCTTCTGAAAAAGTAGAGGTATTCTCTCCCCAAGCGTTTATTGGATCGAGCCCAAAGGTTCCGGTATGCCCTA
>NZ_JAPZRB010000399.1:0-4247 GCF_027531105.1 Microcystis sp. LE18-22.4A | reverse complement strand
CTGAAATGGGGCGAAAGTCTGTGGACTCTGTGTAAGACAGTACATGGTTTTTTAACTGTGGTATGCGACGGTGGTGGAAGCAGAAACTTAAATCGTGAGGTTTAGGAATCGCCGCACTTTTAGGGCGGCGAGGATGTCAAGGCTAACCATTACCCCAATTCTAGAATTATCCGTTTTTTTAGGTTTTCTTGACTACTATTCGGCGGTAGCCAATCCAGTTTCGGTGCTGCCGGTGGTGCGACGACGGGTGAGAGTATTAAAGAGCATAATTCCGATCGCTTTGATCAGATTACCTTCCAACTCTTGGAACATTTTCATGTTCATGCCAAAAGCGGCGTTAGCTTCGGTGACAATGCGATCGGCCATGGCTTGATCCACCGGTAACTCGTCGAGGGTTTGACGATAGTGGTTTTTGTAGGCTTTTTCGTCGGGAATATCTTTGAAATCATAGAAAGCCGTGCCACCAGTTTCCAGATTCATCGCTTTTTCGGCGATTTTTTTCAAGATTTGCCCCCCGGACAGATCGCCGAGATAACGGGTATAGGAATGAGCGACTAATAATTCGGGTTCTTTTGTGGCGATTTCCCGAATCCGGTTAACGTAGGCCTGACCTGCGGGAGATAAAGCGATCTCGTTGCGCCAATTGGGACCGTAATAAAAATATAAATCCTGTTCCAGCGCATTTTTGCGATTGAGTTCAGGAAAACAGATTTTAGAAACGACGGGATGACTAGGAAGTTTTTCCATCTCCTCCTCCATGGCCGAATAGACGAAGTAGAGGTTAGCCACCAGTTTGCGATAGGAAGTTTTTTCTACCACACCTTTGAGAAAACACTTGACAAAACCGACGTTTTCTGCCATGGTGTGGGATTTTTTCGTGCCTTCTCGCAGTTGAGTTGATAAATTAACGCTCATATTATGATCACCTGTTGGGATGAGTGGAATGGATCGGGTTCGTTACAGATGCTTACTAAAACCGTCTATTTTGGTAGATTAAACTGAATCGATCGGTAATTTTATTAAGAATTTTTACAGTGCCGCCGGGGGAGCTTAGGGAGAAAAGTTAGCTCTAGCAGGACTTGACCGCCGGTTGAAACCGGTATCGATCGAGATGGCGCAATTGTAAAGATTAGTGAAAAACTGCTCCCTAGTTGATCTTGGTGAGAGAGAGGGTGTAGTCTAGCGCCAATATCAATCATCGAGCAACATTCTTCACACTTCTTAGAAATTCTTAACATTCAGGAGACTTATATCAGCAAAATTTCACAAATTAAAACCGAATTTAGCAATCATGCTTATAATCAGTACAGGATTCTTTATGTTGTGCTAAACTCAAGCCCTTGAGAGACAAAGCCCTAGTTGCGATGTCAGCGAGAACACATTTAGCAACTCCCTATCCAAACCCTTAGTCATAACACTCTGGTAATGCCCCGAATACTTGTAATCGATGATGATCCTGCAATCGCGGAATTAGTCTCCATCAACTTGGAGATGGCGGGTTATGACGTTAATCCCGCAGAGGACGGGATTAAAGGCCAGGCCTTGGCCGTCCAGTTACAACCCGATTTAATCATGCTGGATTTAATGCTGCCCAAAGTCGATGGTTTTACTGTCTGTCAGCGTTTGCGACGAGATGAACGCACGTCCGACATCCCGATTTTGATGCTCACAGCCTTGGGACAAACCCAAGATAAAGTGGAAGGTTTTAACGCGGGTGCTGATGATTACCTGACCAAACCTTTCGAGGTGGAGGAAATGTTAGCTAGGGTACGCGCTCTCCTCAGACGCACCGATCGCATTCCCCAAGCCGCTAAACACTCAGAAATACTCAGTTTTGGACCTTTAACCCTGGTTCCCGAACGTTTTGAGGCAGTCTGGTTTGAAAGTGTGGTCAAGTTAACCCATCTAGAATTCGAGTTACTCCACTGTCTTCTCCAACGTCACGGTCAAACCGTTTCCCCTAGTGATATTCTCAAGGAGGTCTGGGGATACGATCCCGATGATGATATCGAGACTATTCGCGTTCATATTCGCCATCTGAGAACGAAACTAGAACCCGATCCCCGCCACCCTCGCTATATTAAAACCGTTTACGGTGCGGGTTATTGTCTGGAGTTACCCACCAATGAACAGGTGGTGCTTGATTCATCGGCGGCAACGGTTTAAACAGGGAGCAATTGTCTAGATAGGCAATAGGGACAATTGTTTCGTCGCTCCTCCTCCTCTTCAGATTGAGAAGGTTTGACCGGCGGTTGGGTTTTGATGGCTATGGCTGAGGCCTCTTTTTGGCCCTGACTATAACGAGGGGAAAACACCCCCAGCAAGTCAGGACAATGGCGAGAGTAACTAGGGCTGGCTGAATAAATCTAAAAACCTTGTTGGGTAAGACTTTTAGACCTTTTAGAAATCAAAAAGTACCGGATATGGGAGTGATCGGGGGGAAAATTCCGGGACTTTTTCCCTGAAAATTAGGTAATTGACCCCCTCAAAATCGGTAAAACCCTACACCCCACACCCCACACCCCACACCCTGCCCCCACAAAAAACTTTTTGCCGCAAACCCTAACTACTGGTTTAAGGTAAATCCGTCGCCCCCATCAAAAAGCGATCGCATTCTCTGGCGGCCCCGCGACCTTCATTAATCGCCCAAACCACCAAACTTTGACCACGACGACAATCCCCTGCGGCGAACACTTTCGGTAAGCTAGTGGCAAATTGACCGTGTTCGGCCTTGATATTGCTGCGGGCATCCTTTTCTAAGCCTAAATCATCGAGTAAAGGCTGTTCTGGTCCCAAAAATCCCATGGCCAATAGAACCAATTGCGTCGGGATGACTTTTTCTGTTCCTGCCACCGGTTGGGGGATAAACTGCCCTTTTTCGTTGCGTTGCCATTCCACCCGTACCGTGTGAATCCCTGTGACGTTGCCCTCGCTATCCCCCTCGAATTTAGTCGCCGTGGTGGTATAAACCCGGGGGTCATCGCCAAAGCGCGCGGCCGCTTCCTCTTGTCCATAGTCCAGACGGTAGATTTTCGGCCATTCGGGCCAGGGATTATCGGCGGCCCGTTCTCGGGGCGGTTGCGGCATAATCTCTAATTGGGTGACGCTACGGCAGTTATGACGCAGGGAAGTCCCCACACAGTCGGTTCCCGTGTCGCCACCGCCGATAATTACTACGTCTTTACCCGCAGCCGAGATAAAATCCTCCCCCGGCTGTCCGTCTAATAGTGCTTTTGTATTAGCGGTGAGAAACTCCATGGCGAAGTAAATGCCCTTTAATTGGCGACCTTCGATGTTTAAATCCCGGGGTTTGGTGGCCCCGGTACAGATAACCACGGCATCATATTCGTTTAATAGGTCTTGGCTGCTGATGTCCTTGCCCACTTCCGTGTTACAGACCATTTTTACCCCTTCCTGTTCGAGCATCTGGAGACGACGCAGAACGACTTCTTCCTTATCTAACTTCATGTTGGGGATACCGTACATTAATAGCCCCCCGGGGCGATCGGCCCTTTCATAAACTGTCACCCAGTGACCGGCTTTATTTAACTGGTCGGCGGCTGCTAATCCAGCAGGTCCAGAAC
Source organism: Microcystis sp. LE18-22.4A (assembly GCF_027531105.1). Taxonomy (NCBI): domain Bacteria; kingdom Bacillati; phylum Cyanobacteriota; class Cyanophyceae; order Chroococcales; family Microcystaceae; genus Microcystis; species Microcystis sp. LE18-22.4A. The sequence goes on along the minus strand of NZ_JAPZRB010000399.1, from coordinate 663 downwards.
CGATCACGGCCACTTTTTTGCCGGTACGGATGGCGGGGGGATTGGCAGTAATCCAACCGGATTCCCAACCTTTGTCAATAATCGAACATTCAATATTTTTGATCGTAACGGGGGGATTATGAATACCGAGAACACAGGAACCCTCACAGGGGGCGGGGCAGACTCTACCGGTAAATTCGGGGAAATTATTGGTTTTATGGAGGCGATCGAGGGCTTCTCGCCACAATCCTCGATAGATTAAATCATTCCATTCGGGAATCAGGTTATTAATCGGGCAACCACTGGCCATGCCACTAATTAGCGTTCCCGTGTGACAAAATGGTGTACCACAATCCATACAACGGGCGGCCTGATTGCGGAGTTTATCTTCTGGCATGGGAAGATGAAACTCATCCCAATTATGAAGGCGATCGAGGGGGGTAAGTTCGGAAGGAAGTTCACGCAGGAATTCGATAAAGCCAGTCGGTTTGCCCATAGTCTTTGTTATCTCTGTCGTTTATTCCCTATCTTCCTTCACAGTTCGATCGATCCCCGCAACTTTACCGATTTCTTTAATCTTATCGGCAGCTCAGTGGACTAACAGGCGGTAATTTTGACAAATTCGGGAATTAACTAGGGTCTGCTGAATAAATCTAAAAACCTTGCTGGATAAGACTTTTAGCC
>NZ_JAPZRB010000553.1:0-15045 GCF_027531105.1 Microcystis sp. LE18-22.4A | reverse complement strand
TGTGGGGTGTGGGGTTTTACCAGTTTTGAGGTGGCCAATTACCTAATTTTCAGGGAAAAAGTCCAGGAATTTTCCCCCCGATCCCCGCAATGGCTGGCACTTTTTGAGGGGAAAAAAGTCCAAAAGTCTTATCCAACAAGGTTTTTAGATTTATTCAGCAAGCCCTACTTAAACAAAATGGCAATGCTTCAACAGAGCGCCTTCAAGTAGGGGATGATATTCTTTTTCGGAGATAGTATAGGCCCCAAATCTAGCCAGATGGGGATTTTGCATTTGGGCATCAAATAGACAGAAATCCCGTTCTCTGAGGTGTTCGACTAACTTGACCATGGCTACCTTAGAACCATCGGGAATTTTATAGAACATCGATTCCCCGATAAAAACCCCGCGAATTGCTAAACCTAAAATCCCCCCCGCTAATTGATCCCCTTGCCAAGTCTCGAAACTGTAGGCCCAACCGGCCTGGTGTAATTGCTGATAGATTTGCATTAACTCCGGGGAAATCCAAGTCAGCGAGCGATCGGCACAACCGGCACAAACCCCAGCAAAATCGCGGTTAATAGCCACGCTAAAGCGATTTTGATTCAAAACTCGTTTTAGGGACTTGGGATACCTAAAACGCCGATCAAGAGGGATAAGAGCGCGATTTTTACTAGAATACCAATCCAATCTGCCCCCCTCATCGGCCATGAGAAAGTAACCGCGTGCGTATCCTTGTATAATAGAGACGGTATCCACGACTCCCCCCAAGAATTCAGTCTCGTAGCCTGATAATTCTCTAATTATGCCTGATCATCCCCCAGCAATTCCGCCCATTACTTTACCACCGATCGAAAATCCCCAACAGGAACAAACTTGGCTGCGCACGGCTTTACATCGTTGGTTAGATGCGGAATTTATTCCCGAAGCTATTAATGAAACTATCGCTGAACGCGCTAGTCAAATTTTTCTGCGTCAGCGTTTGGAAGGGGAAAACGATCTCGGTAACTTGGTGATTGCGATCGTTACCGAGATGCAAGCTTTTGATTTCCGCGAAAGTTTTTATAGTGAATTTGCCATCGCTAACGCCGTCAGTGATTTAATTTTAGATAGTTTAGGGATCGATCGCTGTTGTGGCCAAAGTTAGACAGTTTTTCTCTGCTACTGGAGTTTAATTTCTATTAGCGCCCCTGCTAATTTTTCTGTGCGAATGGGGTACTGCTCATTTAAGAAGTTAACAAAATTTTCTTGGGGATGTGCCACGATGATATTACTATAGTTTTGGGCTAATTCCTTGAGATTGAGTTTTTGCCGCCAGGATTCCACATCGCGGTTCTGAAATAATTGAAACTTAACTCGATCGTTAACTAAATAGGATAATGCCAAAAAGAAACTAGGGGTATTATCGCTGATGACTATCGGCTTGGTCATGGAGTTTAAAACTGGACTTCCCCCATACAGAAATACTAAAAAATTAACAAAACCCTTACTGCAGGTCGCTTCTCAGAAAAAATTGAAAAGACGCTACTGGGTACATTTTCCCTTTGAAAATGGCTGTACCGTTGACTGTATCTAGAGTAGAGCGATTCCGTAGAGTTGGCTGTATAGTGATCGCTAACCTGATTGTAACAGATGGTGTCATTAATCTCTAGAGTCAGCGATTCCCTCTGTAGCCATGTTTTTGATGGTTTTCTGCCCCGAAACAAGCTATAATGGTCGAAAGGTCAAATTTAAAAAATTTTGCCTCAAACCCTATCTGCGTAAGGAATTCAGGATTTTGTGTCCAGTAGTCCATTAGTATTATATTGCTTTAACTCAGGCTCTGTAAGACTTTTAGCCATAGCTAGTATGTTTATACGGGGGAAGTTCAGTTAAAACAGGGGCGATTTCTAGATTAACTCCACTGGCTGTACCTCTTTGATCGTCTAAACCCGCATCAGAAGTTAACCCGAGAAATACACCTGATACTATACCTAGTAGCAGGAAAATTAGCAAGATTTGTTGTCCTAAATAGTGAAGCCAATTTTTTGGGGACTTTGATCCGATATAACTGGCAATCAGGTAGGATATAGCCATCTGCATTCCCAGAAAAACTGGTAGATAATATCTGGCTTGTAGGGAGCGGATCGATGGTTTTAATAAATCAGGTACAATTTGAAACAGTGTAGGAACAACAATCAAAGTTATTAGGAATAACCAAACTTTCGGCGAAGTGTATCGGATGAGATGGTAAAGAGAATAAACCACTAATAATAATATTAATAGATGAAAAGCCGATTCTAATCTGCCTTTGCGGTGAAAGAAATCCACGAATACATGACCAGCATGACGGAATAAGGTTTGAGATATTTCGATGATATTAGTCTTAAACTGTCGATAGTATTGGGTGTTGCGATCAATTTTGTCTAGGTTGGTAAAAATCACGAATAGCCAAGGGCTAAATAAAACTAAGCTGCCAACACCTGCCAATACATAGCTAACAACTGTTCTTGTAATTTTCAATCTCTCTAGAAGAATCACATATAAAGCTTGGGCGATGGCCACAGGAGCAGAAAATAAATGAGTATAAAAAGTCAAGGCTAAACTGAGGCTATACCAGAGCCAACTTTTAAGCGTATTTTTACGGATTGCTCGTAAAAGAGCAATTCCTGATAAAAGAATTGTCAATGTCCAGAGACTATACTGGGTGGTATTTTGAGCCACGAGCATCTGAAAGGGAGAAACAGCGAATAAAGCGATCGCTATCCAGCCCGTTAGGGAGGAATCGAACAATTCTAGGCATAACCAATAAAGGCAAGGAATGACTAAGATGCTTAAGAAAATCGAGAAAGTTCTGGCCGAATGTTCGATGGGGATTAACTGCATCCAGAAGCGCGCTGACAAATGGTATAGGGGAGGATGTTCTGGATTCCCCATCAGAGAGCGCAAGGCATCGGATAGAGAGCGTTCGGAATGAGGATGTTGAAAATATTGTAGGTCTTTCCTGCCAATAATTTCACCGTTAAAAGCCTGCTCCCGTACGTCTTGAGTCGTGTATCCCGAAAAACGCATAATACTTCTAACTTCATCGGCACTATAGACTTTTTGCTCTAAATTGAAAAATCGTAGGCCAATTCCGATTAATAAAATAGCAATGATCAAAAACTTTCCGAAATTAGCGGCCAATCGATCGGGTAAATATTTTCTCTGATCCATCATAAGTTTATTTGTCCGTAGGTCATCAATCGACAACAATTTACTGATAGTTGCTTTAAAAGTTTAATTAATTTCCAACCCAGCGATCTCAGCGATTGTATAGGCTGGTCTGCCCTTAACTTCTTCGTAAATTCGCCCGATGTATTCCCCTAATATGCCAATACTGATCAATTGTACTGAACCCAAGAAAAACACAGCGATCAAGATAGTAGCTAAACCAGTAACAGGAGAGTCGGGTTGCTGTAAGCGCCAGTAGAGAACCAGTAAAGCCATCAACAGGGCAATTAAAGCGGAAAATAAGCCTAAATAAGTGGAAAGACGCAGGGGAATCTTAGAAAAAGACACCAAGCTATTAATCGCTAAAGCTAGGGATTTTTTAAAAGTGTACTTGACTTCGCCAGCAAACCGGGGATCTCGCTCAAATTTAACAGCAGTTTGTCGGAAACCAATCCAAGCTCGCAAACCGCGAATATAACGATTCCGTTCTGGCATAGAATTTAATAGGTCCACTACCTGACGATCCATCAGACAAAAATCCCCCGTGTCCGCAGGGATATCCACGTCGGCTAATTGTCGCAGCAATCTATAGAAAACGTAGGCAGTCAGGCGTTTAAACCAACTTTCTTTTTTCCGTTTTGTTCTCTGGGCGTAAACCACATGATAACCTGCTTGCCAAGACTCAATCATTTTGGGAATCAATTCCGGTGGATCCTGCAAGTCGGCATCGAGGACAACAATAACTTGACCCCTAGCGAAATTGAGTCCTGCCGTTACTGCTGCCTGATGGCCAAAGTTACGAGCAAAGCTAATGTAACAGACCCTAGCATCTCTTTCCTGTAGTTGCCGCATTAAATTTAAGGAGCGGTCGCGACTGCCATCATTAATCAGAATTAGTTCCACAGAATCATCTAAACTATCCATGACGGCACTGACACGGCGATAGAGTTCTGGAATGGTTTCTTCCTCGTTATAAATCGGGATAATTAGCGAATATTTCGGCATTTTCGAGAAGTCGAACGGACAAAAGCCGTGTTTTTATGGCGGCCGCTACGCTCTAAATATTCTGCTAAAGTATCCCTTTTGTCAACTTAATAGATTACTGCTAGACAGTGCTTTTAAATTGCCAAGGAATGATCGAGCATTGCTTGCCGACGTAAACAATTCCAGTAGGCTGCATAAAGATCCGTCTGTTGACCGCGCAGGGAAGCGATCGCAGGTGCAGCAGGAAAAGGCCAGAGACGATCAAAAACCACTTCTCGATGAGCCAGACGAAACTGCAGCAAATAAACAGAAGCAGGAGCCTGTAAATTATCCAGTAATTGCGCTGCCAGCCGATGTAAAGACTTAAGACTCTCTCTTTCCAGACTAATCGGTTGACTGTAGGCGTTAGGGATCATGCCTTCTCCGATTACCTCACCGTATTCTAAACCCTTAGATGTCACCGTGATCGGCAACCAAAGATCCCCAAAAGAAGAATCTCCCTGACTGGTTTTATAGTGCAGGGTATGGGCAACCCAAGTGCGTCTTTCCTCGATATCCCGACAAGCTTGATAAACTTTTTTACCAGGAAAATTCACCCAATTGGGTAATTGAATTGTTAAGGGACACCAGATTAAATTATTCTGGCTGGTTTTACCCGACTCCATTTTTGACCACAAAGAAGCCGTCCCCGTCACCTCCACCGCCAAGGATTTAGGAACCGCATTTTTTAAGGCAATCACCATCTTTTCGGTAACGGGCGATAGCCGAGACATCTGACCACTGGCTTGAGCTTCGGCATTAACGAGAATGATAACTTTGTCCATTTCTTCTTGTGGGTTGGGTGAACTTGAACGATCAGCGGTGAGGTTGGTTAAGAATGCGAACTGACTGGGGTTCAATGCTTCTGTAGTCGCCATGGCAAAAGCTATTTCTCTGGATTTTAGCGGATTATACAAGAGCGCAACTATTTTTTACGGATTTTTTCCACAACAACCAGCTTCGAGGCGGGATTTTTCTGCTCCCCCTCATAGAATACCTTAGTTGACAGTCCCGTAATCAGTGATCAGTAACCAGTAAACAGTGATTAGTCAAGAAGAAACTCGACCGAATCTAAAACCTAATTGGTTAAGCTAAAAGCTTGGATGTACTTAGTTTCTAACCTTCTTTTTAGGTAGGAGAATTGCCAAATTCTTTTTGGGAGCCTCTTACCTGTTGCCCCTTGCCTTCAGCAGCTGATCACTGATCACCGATCACTGAAATTACTCGTCTTCGGCGAAAATAAAGCGAGTTAGTTCACTAGGATCGGGTTCGGGGCTAGATTCGGCAAATTTAACCGCTTCCTCGATTTCAGCTTGAATTTTCTGCTCGATTTCTTTTAATTCCTCTCTCGTGGCCAGATCTCGCTCGTAGAGGTAGGCGGCAAAGCGAGTGATCGGATCTCTTTCGCCCCAGAATTGTTTCTCATCAGCACTGCGTAACTCGTCGGGATCTGCCAGAGAGTGACCCCGGAAACGATAGGTTAAGGCCTCAATTAAAGTCGGTCCTTCACCGGCGCGGGCCCGAGCCACGGCTTCTCTGGCGGCGGCATGAACGGCGACCACATCCATACCGTCCACTTCCACACCGACCATACTAAAAACACTAGCTTTTTTATAGATTTCCGGTTGAGAAGTGGCTCGATCATGGGCCATACCGATCGCCCACTTATTATTTTCCACCACATAGATAATCGGCAACTTCCAGAGGGCGGCCATATTCAGACACTCAAAAAACTGGCCATTATTACTCGCCCCATCCCCGAAGAAACAGACCGTTACCTGATCGGCACTGGCATCACCCATGGCTTCGCGACGGTATTTACTCTGAAAAGCCGCCCCGGTAGCGACGGGAATCCCCTCGGCCACAAAAGCGTAACCCCCCAAAAGCTTATGTTCGGCGGAAAACATATGCATGGAGCCGCCCCGTCCTTTACTACAACCAGTAGCTTTGCCGAATAACTCCGCCATTACCTCCTTAGCGGGAACTCCGGCACTAAGGGCGTGGACGTGATCGCGATAGGTGCTAGAAACGTAATCTTCTCCCTGACGCAAGGCTTTAATAATACCGCTAGATATCGCTTCTTGACCGTTGTAGAGGTGGACAAAACCGAACATTTTGCCTCGATAATACATTTCGGCACATTTATCTTCAAACATCCGCCCCAAAACCATATCCTCGTATAGGCGAAGACCTTCAGCTTTGGTAATAATGATGGAAGCAGGATTAAAGGTTGGTAAAGTACGTTCGGAAATCATAGGGTCTGTAGTATCATTTAGACAACAAAAAGGCAAGGGGAGAGGAAGCGGTAGATTTTTCGAGAATTCTGGCAGTGAATTTTTTAGGCTTAAACCAAGGGGTTCTTGGTATTTTCTCTCTCAAATCTAATCTTAGTCAGTCAGAGATTGGCTAGGATAAGATGGTATCTTGTTATTTTACTCGCTCCGCTCTCACTTACATCACTTAATTCACCTTAGATGTCGGCAGGATGCCCCCGTTACACCCTACGGGTTGGCGGCGGAGGAATGCCGACCAGTATAAAACGCGCGTAGCGCATCGACTCTAAATATGTTATGCTTCCTGTTGGTGAGTTTTTTGAGGCCGTGGAACAAGTCCTGACGCTAGTGATCAAGCTTCAAGTATGTAGCGAACAACAACAAGCGCTGTCCGATACCTGTACGGCTTTTGCGTCGGCTTGTAGCTGGATTAACGAGAACGTCAATCCCCGGCTGACTAACCGGAACTCGATTCAAGCCGTCTGTTATCAGGACGTTAAGGATCGGTTCGGATTGACGGCTAACCACGTTGTCAGAGCTTGCGGTCGGGTGGCGGCTAATCGTTTGACAGCAAAACTTCAAGGGAAGAAGGTCAAGAACTTTGCTCCAACAAGTTTCGACTGTGACGCTCGAACCTTCCGTTTCGTCGAGAAAGATTGGGCGATTACTGTTAGCACCACGGGGAAACGGTTAACCATTCCCCTGAGAGCGAGCAATTACCATCGGGGGAAACTTACCTGGCAAAATCCGACCTCCGCTCAAATCTGCCTACATCGTGACGGCGGTTGGTATGTCCACATCCAACTAAAATCGGAACCGCCGAAACCTATCAACGCGGATAACATTATCGGGGTCGATTTCGGCCGTCGTGACATCGCGGTAACATCAACCGATCAATCGTGGTCGGGGGATGGAATCAAGGAAACGAGGGATAAATACAGTCGCGTTCGAGCTTCTCTGCAAAGGAAAGCGTCTCAAGGCACTAGATCCACCAGGCGTAGGTGTCGGGAGATATTGAAACGGCTATCGGGGCGGGAGAGAAGATACCAAGCGCACTTAAATCATGTAATCAGTAAAGCTATCGTTGCCGAGGCAAAATCAACCAACTCGATTATCGCTATTGAAGACCTAACCGGTATTCGAGAGAGAACCAACCAACAACCACGAAATAAGACCGAGAGAAGACGGTCTAACTCTTGGGCTTTCTATCAACTTCGACAATTTCTCGAATACAAAGGCATTAAAGAAGGAGTTGAGGTTATCGCGGTTAATCCACGATATACCTCTCAAACCTGTCATTGTTGCCTACATATCGGAATTAGAAGCGGAAAATCGTTTAAGTGTAGTAATAAGACTTGTGGTTGGATTGGTGACGCAGACGCGAACGGTAGCAAGATGATTAGACTTTTGGGGCTGAGTGTAATCCAGCCCAGAGAGCCGAATTTATTGGCTTGCCCGATAAGTTTAGGGTTACAGAAAGCTCCCGTTAAGCTGACGCTTTAACGGGAGTAGATTACTAAGGACTCTCCAGAGTTGAGGTACAGCTAACCGTGCGCATTCCTCTTGACTACTACAGGATATTGGGAATCCCCTTTCAGGTGAGTGCCGAGCAAATTGATTTGGCCCACGCCGACCGGGGACGGCAATTGCCACGTCAAGAATACAGTCAAACAGCGATCATTGCCCGTCAGCACTTGTTAGATGAAGCTTACCAAGTGTTAAGTGCTGCGGATCGCCGTCGTGATTACGATGCTCAATTTTTCGACCCCAATCCCTTGCTTCTCAACCCAGAAAGCAGCGCCGAAAACCTAGATTCTCAGGGTGGGGGGCTGGCTGCGGCTTCCTCAGAATATCCCACTCCCCAGATTACCATTGCCCCCGCCGATCTGGTGGGAGCTTTGCTCATCCTGCAAGAGTTGGGAGAATACGAGTTAGTGATTCGTTTGGCCGAAACTTATCTAGATTTAGAGCCAACTACTCGCCCAGACATGATCTTAACCTTGGCCTTGGCCTACGGGGAATTAAGTCGGGAATATTGGCAGGATAAAAATTATGAACAGGCGGCCAGCACCGCGGCCAAGGCCCTGACCTGCTTGGAACAAGAACAAATGTTCCCGCAAGTGGCCAGCGAAATTCGCCATGATTGCGATCGCCTGCGTCCCTACCGGATACTGGAATTGTTATCCCAAGAAAAAAAACCTAGTCTTGCCCGTCAGCGCGGCTTAAATCTCTTGGAGGAGATGTTGGCCGCTCGCGGCGGCATCGATGGCCAGGGTGACGATCGCTCTGGGTTGGGGGTGGATAATTTTTTACGCTTTATTCAACAGTTACGGGTTTATTTAACTCAGGCCGAACAGGAGAAAATCTGGGCAAAAGAGGCACAACGCCCCTCGGCGGTGGGTAATTATCTGCTGGTCTATGCCTTGATCGCCCGCGGTTTCGCCCAAAAACAACCCGCCGCTATTGTCGCAGCCAGCGATCGCCTGCAGCAATTACAAAAACATCAGGATGTCTCCCTAGAGCGATCGATCTGCGCCCTACTGCTCGGTCAGACGGAACGAGCAAGCACAATTTTAGAAAAAAGTCAAGAGCAAGAAATATTAAATTATATTAAGGAACAATCCGGGCAATCTGCCGATCTTTTACCCGGGCTATGTCGTTACGGTGAGCGTTGGTTACAAACAGAAGTTTTCTGCCATTTTAGTGATTTAGTCGAGCGGAAAGCCTCACTCAAAGAGTATTTTGCCGAGGAAGAAGTACAAAATTATTTAGAAGAATTGTCAGGGTTTCCTGACGAAAAAGTTCCCGTATCGGTTCAAGAAAAGGTTGGCGAACCCTTAGAATCGGAAGTAAATGTTCTGAAAACCCACACCCCCCCCACCCATTTAAACCCAGTGCCAGGAGTGACACCGATGAGGGAATCTGCTTATTCTTCTTCCCACTCTCGTCCCCAAAAACCGTCTTTAGCTAGAGTTAACGGTGAGCGGACAAGCACTGCTGTACCTGCCCTGAGAGCCACCGCTCAGGAGGAAACTCTCACCCCCTATACTCAGGGTAGTGTGGTGGTGACAGCAGCCTATCGTCAACCGGCACTTAATCCCCCCCGTCGTCGTCCTAGTCGCCCGCGCCCCCAAGCAGCAGGCAACTCCGGGCCGGCAGCCCTAGAAACGGCAAAAACTGCCGTAGTCGCACCGAAACGGAGACGACCAGCCCGCAGAAAACTGCGACTCGATCGAGTGGCGATATTGGGGGTAGGATTAGTGGGAACAATCGCGGTTTTGTCCTTGGGGGTGAAGGCAATTGTCGATAGTCAATCTCCTTTGGCAGCCTTGCAAGGGGAACAGTTACCGATTTCTTTAAATACTCCCATACTAGAAATTCCCTCGGCTAATGCGGAAGTGATGGAAGGGATTCCCTTGGACAAGGAAACAGCCAAGGAGACGATTCAAGCTTGGTTAGCAGCAAAATCGGCGGCTTTTGGCAGTGAACACCAAAAAGAGCAATTGAAAGAGGTTTTAACAGGTTCAGCCTTGGAAATTTGGCAAAAACGAGCGGCGGCTTTACAGGGAAATAACTATTGGCGCTACGATCATCAAGTGGATGTGCGCTCAGTTACTAATAATGCGAAAAATCCTAATTTAGCGACGGTGGAAGCGATAGTCAACGAAAAGGCCATGTATTTCCATAATGGCAAGGAAATTGTCAATCGTTCCTATAATGAGTCCTTGAACCTGCGCTATGATTTGGTACGGCAAGGAGATAAATGGTTGATCGAAAAAACCCAAGTCTTACCCTAATTTTTTCCGATTAAATCCCCAAAAACTAGGCTTTAGGCTGCCCGCACATCCAATTAAGAGTGCATGGCAGCCTTTTCAGTGGGAAGTGGGGAAGTGGGGAAGTGGGGAGAAGAGAGCAGGGAGAAAAAAGCTGATAACTGATAACTGATAACTGATAACTGATAACTGATAACTGATAACTGACTCCTCCAAAGGCCAACTTTGTACCTCACCATTAAGATAACTTCTATATCTTTAGACTGATAAATGCTCGATTCGCTTAATATTTTTTAACATAAAATATGCTCTTTGATTGCTGTAATTAGTTCCCTAGAAGTCAAGCTAATGAGTTATGATCCTAGGTAGGAATCCATAGTTCTTAGAGGAAAAAAGCGGGGCAATCTCAATGTTTTGCCCACCGACAAGACCATGATTTTGATGTTTTAAAAATCTCGCATAAGTCTTTAAGAACTTTTAAAATCAGCATTCACACAGGAGGGATATTATGACAGGTAAGAGTAAACGCGGTTTTGCCTCTATGGATCAAGCTAAACAACGGGAAATCGCTAGTAAAGGTGGTAAAGCTGCTCATCAAAAAGGTACAGCCCACGAATTTACCTCCGAAGAGGCTCGCGAAGCGGGACGAAAAGGTGGTGAAGCGGTTAGCCGAGATCGCGCCCACATGGCAGCTATCGGACGGGAAGGGGGCAAAAATTCTCACAAAGGCAGTGGCAAAAACTCAAACTCCGAAGAAAATTCCCCAGCCAACGAGTCTATAGGTGAAAACTACTCAGATTTTAGCAACTCGGAGGCAAATAGTTGACTTTGGTTGACTTTTTCTCAGACTGAGAGGGTGTTAGGGTTTTGGGGTTTTAGTTAAATTCCCCCATTCCCCCATTCCCCCATTCCCCCATTCCCCCATTTCCCCATCCCCGTTAACGAAGGCAGGAGGCAGAAGGCAGAAGGCAGAAGGCAGCTTTTATTTATTATCCCCACACCCCACACCCCACACCCCACACCCCACACCCCACACCCCACACCCTACCCCCACGAAAAACTTTTTGCCGCAAACCCTACTTAAGGTTCGATACTGACAATCCAAGTCCCAACGTAGAGACGGACGGGAATATTGCCAGAGGCAATCACATCACAGGTAAAGTAATAAGTGCCTAATTCAGGATTTCTGACATTAGACATGACGATTTCAACTTTGCTGGTCGGATCGATCGCTTGTTCGGGGACAATTTGAATAATGCGACTATCCTTATCCCAAACCACTTCCTTTAAAGGTAAAGATTTGCCGTTGGTGCGTACCTCGATTTTATTAGTGTCAAACTGGCCGTTAAAATAATCGGGATAGGAAATAAAAAAAGCCGAGGCCCCTTGGGAGAGTTTTTTCGGGGGAATATAGAGTTTATAACGATCCATTTGCTTGGGACGACCACCAAATTGCAAGAAATAATCTAAGATATCCTTGCGATCGACTCCACTAAAAATGGTTAGGCCGGGGTTGCCATTGGCTAAAGTTATTTTTGGTAAAATAATCCCCGCACCCACAGCTAAAGATAGAGCAATTAAAGCGGGTGCTTTAGCATATTTAATTACTTTTGTCAAGACTTTTAACATAAATTTTAACCCAAAGTGAGGGGGATGGTGACGGCCGCAAGGAGCCTAATACAGTTCAACTGTAACAAAACCCGCTCGTTTCTTACCTGGACCTTTGCCAGTCCGATAAGTGTCTTGGTTAACGCTTCATCGCTCGCGCCATATCCCGTTGATCCTGACGACGTTTCAAATCTTCGCGTTTATCGTGTAATTTTTTGCCTCTACCGAGGCCAATGCTGATTTTTACCCAACTACCTTTAAAATACATCTTTAAAGGCACAAGAGTTAAGCCTTTCTGTTCCACTTGACCGATGAGTTTGCTGATTTCCTTTTTGTGCATCAACAATTTTCTCGTCCGGCGCGGATCGTGATTAAAATATTCGCTACTCTGTTCGTAGGGGGAAATATGAACATTAATTAACACCGCTTCACCATTGCGGACTAAAACGTAACCATCCCGCAGGTTTACCTTACCGGCACGCACGGATTTAACCTCGGTCCCCAGCAACTGCACCCCCGCTTCAAAAGTCTCTAAAATCTCGTAGAGATGGCGTGCTTGCCGGTTATCACTGATAATTTTGATTTTGTCGTCTTGATTGGCCATATAGTCAAGTGAAAAGTGAAAAAGCTGTTGAGTGTTGGGGTTTTAGGGTGTTGGGGTGTTGGGGTGTTAGGGTGTTGGGGTTTTAGGGTTTTAGGGTGTTGGGGTGTTGGGGTGTTGGGGTTTTAGGGTGTTGGGGTGTTGGGGTTTTAGTTGAATTCCCCCATTTCCCCACTTCCCCATTCCCCCACTTCCCCATTCCCCCACTTCCCCATTCCCCCATTTCCCCATTCCCCCATTTCCCCATTTTCCCATTTCCCATTGCCCTATCTTACTCGCTCTTTTGCTCTCTCTGGACTGACTGCTTGCCGCTCTTTGGTGATCACTGGCCTTGTCAGGGGGAACGAGAAGGGAGAAAATGAGAGCAGTGTTAAATTTTTATGAAGTTTGGTTCTGTGGACAAAATTCGTACTGTTTCCGATAGTAAGCGTGATTTTTATACTCGCCACACCCGCCCCATCAATTCGGTGTATCGGCGCGTGGTTGAGGAATTATTAGTCGAGATGCACCTGCTCTCCGTTAATGTAGATTTCCATTATGATCCAATTTATGCCCTTGGTGTGGTTACTTCTTTCGAGAAGTTCATGGAAGGCTATCGTCCGGGGGAGGATAAACCGAATATTTTTAATGCTTTGTGCCAAGCGGTTAACGGTAATCCCGAAGTCTATCGTCGTGATGCCGAAAATATGATCGCTATTGCCAAAGAAACTAATATTGATTCCTTGCTTTCCCAACTGCAAAACCCTGCTCTGGGTGGTAACAATCAGTTGTCTGATAGTTTAGTTTCGGTTATCAACGCGCCTAAGTTTAAGTATAGTCGCCTGTTTGCCATCGGTCTCTATACTATTTTGGCGGAAGCACAACCGGACATGATCAAGGAAAAAGAAAAACGCGAACAAATTTTGCCAAAGTTCTCAGAAATTCTCCGTCTCTCCAGCGAGAAACTGCAAAAAGACCTCGATGTTTATCGCGGTAATCTTGATAAAATGGATCAGCTGCTCAAGGTGATCGAAGATGCCCTAGAAGCAGAAAAGAAAAAACGTCAACAAAAAGAACAGGAAAAACAAACCACCCCGCAATAAACGCTCTCAACCGGAAATTACCGCGTGCAGACAAGGGAATAGGGAACAGAAAAAGGATTAAATCGGCTCTCTTTCTTTACTGTTCCTTCTGACCTCGTTCTAAAATTAAGATCGGCAACCCTTAATATTTATCTCCCGTGACTAACTCCTCCATCACCGCACCCGTAACCGATATTTTGGCAAAAGCGCGGTCAGGGGCGAATTTATCGGCAAAAGAAGCGATTATCTTGCTAGAAACTACCGATAACCGTTTAATTGCCCGGATTCGGGAAACGGCCGACTTTTTGCGTCGTCAACAGGTGGGAGATACCGTCACCTACGTGATCAATCGCAACATTAATTTTAGTAACATTTGTGAGCAGCATTGCAGTTTTTGTGCATTCAGACGCGATGAAGATGAAGAGGGGGCCTTCTGGCTTAATTTAGAGGAAATTATCGCTAAAGCGGCCGATGCTGTCCGTCGTGGGGCCACAGAAATTTGTATGCAGGGGGGATTAAACCCAAAAGCCAAGATTAAGGGCAATTCCTTAGACTATTACCTCGAAATTGTTAAAAACCTGAAACAAGCCTTTCCTGACCTGCATTTACACGCTTTTTCACCCCAAGAAGTCCAATTTATTGCTAGAGAAGATGGTTTAAGTTACGAAAAAGTTATCGCTTCCCTGCAAGAAGCAGGAGTGAATTCTCTACCGGGGACGGCTGCCGAGGTGTTGGTGGATGAGGTAAGACGGGTAATTTGTCCAGAAAAAATCGATGCCGCCACTTGGTTAGAAATAGTCGGTACTGCCCATCGCTTGGGGTTACATACCACCAGTACCATGCTCTGCGGTCATATTGAAACCCCTAGCCAACAGGTGCAGCACCTCGAAAAAATTAGAAAACAGCAAGAAATCGCCCTAGAAAATAATTATCGGGCTAAAATCACCGAATTTATTTTATTGCCTTTTGTGGGACAATCAGCCCCCAAACCCCTGAGAAATCGAGTCGGACGAGATCAACCAATTTTAGCCGATACATTAAAATTAACAGCAGTGGCGCGGATTTATTTGGGCAATAGCATTAAAAATCATCAACCCAGTTGGGTAAAATTGGGCTTACAGGGGGCGACAGAAGCTTTAAACTGGGGTTGCAACGATCTCGGTGGCACTCTCATGGAAGAACATATTACCACTATGGCCGGGGCTGTGGGCGGTACTTGTTTGACCGTCGAGGAATTAGCAACGGCGATTAAATCCCTCGATCGCCCCGCCCGTCAACGGGATACAATCTATTAACTAGGGTTTGCTGAAAGAGTTTTTCGTGGGGGCAGGGTGTGGCCCCCCCAACCCCCCCGACATCGGGGGGGCAGCTGGGGTGTAGGGTTTTCCCCATTTTCAGGGGGTCAATTACCTAATTTTCAGGGAAAAAGTGCCTAAATTTCCCCCCCGATCACCCCAATGTCTGGCACTTTTTGATGGGAAAAAAGTCTAAAATTCTTATCCAACAAGGTTTTTAGATTTATTCAGCAGACCCTA